>NZ_JBSFUU010000026.1:0-18375 GCF_053591955.1 Streptomyces sp. NPDC002845
CCAGTTCTACCGGGGCTCCGCTTCTTACGTCCCGAGTCACCGCAGATCAGCGCGTACTTGTCAGCGCCTCCGAAGCCGTAACTTCACGGCCTTGCGCTAAAGCTCCGCGAGGAGTTCCGCCTTCTTCACAGAGAACTCCTCATCCGTCACCAGCCCCGCCTGATGCAGTTCCCCAAGGTGACGTATCCGCTCGGCGATATCCGCGGGATCCCGGCGCGGCGCAGCCGCAGCCGGGACGGCCGTGTCCGCGGAGCACTTCCGCACCGCATCGAGCACCGCCGCCGCGAACGGCAGTGACTCGTGCACCGGCCCGTACCCGAGGCCGAACACCACGGCCGCCGGGTCCTGGTCGGCCTGGGCGGGCGGCGGCGGAGCGGACGCGCGGGGCAGCAGCCGCAGGTGGCCCTCGAACAGCTCGGGGGAGCGCCACTCGACGCCGCTGAGGCCGGTGACCGGGAACTTCTGGTCGCCGGCCTTCCACTTGGCGGAGGAGGCCCCGGTCCAGAACCAGCGGAAGGAGACCGCCTTGCCGTCGAAGGAGGCCTTCCCGTCGTACGCCTTGAAGCGGCGCGGTGCCGGGGGCGCCGTCACGAGGTGGCGTTCGGCGGGGCCCTCCGCGGTGAGCCGTGCGCGCAGTTCGTCGGCGTAGTACTCGGCGAGGGTCTCGCGTTCGGCGGGGAGCACCAGCCGGTACGGGTCGCACGACGCCTTGAGCTGGCCCGCCGCGGCCTCCATCAGCGGATCGGCGCCGTCTCTCGGCACGGCGTGCAGGACGACCGTTCCGCGCTTGCCGGGGGTCAGGGTCACCCCGGCGATCGCCTCCAGGGGGATACGGCGTTCGCCGAGCGCCTGGAACAGTTTCGGCGTCCGGATCCCCCGTTCGAAGCGGATGAGCACGGAGTCGGACTCGAACTCCCAGGCGGCATGAAATCCGGCCAGTACGTCACCCATGCGGCTCATCGTAAGCGGGAGGCGCGACGAAGTCCCGTCCCTCGGCGGACCGCGGTTTCTCGTTCTCTACGCGCGTCCGGCCGCGACGGTGGCGGGCAAACCCTCCCGGCACGCGTCATCCTCGTGCGCGCACTCCACGGTGCGGTACGCACCAATGCCGATCGCGGCGAAGTTGCGCAGGCTGTCCGTGCCCGGCTCGAAATAGCCGTTGTGTCCCTGGGCGGTGGCCGCGGACAGCACGCGCGCCCCGAACTCGTCGGAGACCGGGTCGGCGCCGTGGCCGAGCCCGCCGAACTCCAGGTTGGGCACGCCCTCGATCCAGTCGTCGGCGTCCCGCATCGCCCACACGCGAGCGGCGGAGTGCAGCTGGGAGACCTTCGCGGCGCGCATGCCGGGGCTGCCCGCGACCGCGATGTCCAAGACCCGGGCCGGCAGTTCGCGTGCGGCGACCCCGCAGACGACGGAGCCGTAGCTGTGGCAGTACAGCGCCACGGGTGAGCTGCCTGGCAACGATCTGACCAGCGCGTTCAGTCGTACCGCGCCCTGCTCGGCGCGCAGCGCGGTGGCGGAGTCCATGCCGAGGCCGTCGGGTGCGGTGTAGTCGGCCCAGGCGATCACGGCCGTACGCGTGGCGGGACCGGCCTCGTGCTCGGCCCGGTACAGGGAGCGGGCCATGCCGACGGGTGCCGAGTACTCGCGGTCGGTGCGCTCGAAGGAGAGCAGGTCCGTGTCGACGCCGGGGACGACGACCGAGACGCGTTCGGCCTCGGCGAGGTCGCCGAAGACCTCGGCGATCCGGCCGGTGCCCTCGGGGTCGAAGGCGAGGATCTGCCGGTTCTCGCTGATCAGCGTGGAGTAGCGCTGCACACGGCGGTCTGCCTCGTGCTGGCCGTCGACGGAGAGCCGGACGTCGTGCGTGCGCTTGCGCTCGATCGCGAGCTGCTGGCCGAGCGCGACCCGGTTGGCCCGGTAGCGCAGGGCGATGGGGGCGCCGTTCATGTTGCCGACCACGAGCGGATAGCGGTGGGCGAGGCGGCTGCTCTGGTGGGGTGTGAGCGAGGCGAAGAAGCGCGCCAGCCGGTTCGGGGAGGATTCGGGGTCCGGCAGCGCACGTCCGTTGATGTGGCCGTTCTCCCATGCGGAGAGCGAGGCATCGAGCGGGGACTGGACACGGTCGCTGCGGATCGCGGTCCAGCCGGTGGTCGCCAGCATCACGAACACCACGGCCAGGGCGAGCAGCGCGCGCCAGACGTTGAGTCGGGGAGATGGCGGAGCTTGGGGAGAGGGGCCGAAGGAAGTCACTGAAAGGACACACTAGGAGAACGAACGGGTCTCGCGTTAACCAAGTGAGAGGGATCACGTTTCGATCACGGGTGATTCCGGTAGTACGCGTGAGCACCCATGGCCGTGCGTGACCACCTGCGGCCGGCCGCGGCTGTCGAGGCCCTCACCCCGTACGCCACTTCTCCGTCAACGACGGCCCCAGGGCGTCGAGATACGACGTCGTCAGCGCGCGGATGGCGTCGACGCTGAGGTCCTCGCCCGCGCACCACTGCCGTTCTGTGACCCTCATCACGCCGCCGAACACGGCCACCAGCACGCGCGGCCGAGGATCGGCGTCCACGTCAAGTCCCTCGCGCTCGGCGATGATCCGCGCGAGCCGCTCCGCCATCGCGTCGGAGCGGCGCAGACGGGCGGCGAGGAGGGTGGGCGTCGACTCGATCAACTGGAAGGTGCGCAGGTGCAGTTCCCGCGGTACGACCTGCTCGACGGCCTCGCCCATCGTGTCCCAGCCCTCCAGGACGGCGTTGCGCAGCGCCTCCAAGGGGGTGTGAACAGGTGGTGTTCAAGGGTGTTTGAGCGTGTTCTGGCGTGCATGAGTGAGTCTTCGGGCGGCGACTGGCGCACTCACGGGAAGTGAACGAGAGTTCTTGCGTCGAATGCGTGACCTTCGCCCGGTGGTGGTCGTTGGGTGTGGTGACGGATTTCTGCGACACCGGGCCGGGGGTGAAGGTGTGGGTGGGCTGCGGGAGGTGGCGGCGCCGTTCGTGGTGCCCGGCCCCTCGGGAGTCGCGGTCCGCACTCGGCTCAAGCACCTGACCGCCGGGGACGAGACGGTGCTGCGCCTGGTCGGTGACCTGCTCGGTACGCTCGCGTCCCGGGATCTGAAGGCGCGGTGTGCGGCCGGGCTGGACCACGACGCCGAGCGGTGGGCCGAGCGCAAGCGCACCCTGACGCGGGAGTCCTCCTCGCGCTGGGCCGGGGCGGTCACGAAGGCCACCCACGATCAGTGGGCGCTGGCCCGGCGCTGCCAGCTCGCGCACATCCAGAGCCTTCAGGCCGGAATCGCGACGATCACGCACCGGCTGTCCCTCCCGGTCGGGGCGAAGGGCAGCAAGCAGGCGCCGGGCGGCTACCGCAGCAAGCGGGAGTGGTTCGCCAAGTCCCGCCGCCTGCACGTGCTCGAAGACCGGCTTCAGGCGGCGCGGGCGGACTGTGAGGCCGGGGTCGTGCGTGTGGTGCGCGGCGGGAAAGGCCTGCTGAACACCCGCCATCATCTGGAGCAGGCGCAGCTCACCGAGGCCGGGTGGCGCGCCCGGTGGCAGGCCGGGCGGCGCTTCCTCCAGGCCGATGGCGAGTCCGGCAAGCGGTACGGCAACGAGACCCTCCGCGTCACCGACGACGGCGAGGTCTCGATCAAGCTCCCGGCGCCGCTGGCACACCTGGCCAACGCCCCGCACGGCCGCTACGTGCTCACCGCACGGGTGAGCTTCTCCCACCGGGGCGAGCAGTGGGCCGACCGGGTCACCGCCAACCGGGCCGTGGCCTATCGCATCCACGAAGACGTGCAGCGTGGACGCTGGTACCTGACCGCGTCCTGGACCATCCCGCCCATCCAGACGGTGCCGCCGGAGGCGGCCCGCGCGAGGGGCCTGGTCGGGGTGGACACCCAACGCCGACCACCTGGCCGCCTGGCGACTCGACGAACACGGCAACCCCCTCGGCGAGCCTCTCCGCTTCGGCTACGACCTGTCCGGCACCGCCGATCACCGTGATGCCCAGGTGAGGCACGCGCTGATCCGCCTGCTGCACTGGGCCCGGCGTCACAGCCTCGCCATCGCCATCGAAGACCTCGACTTCACCATGGAGAAGACCCGCGAGAAGCACGGCCGCCGCAAGCGCTTCCGCAACCTCATCTCCGGCATGCCCGTCAGCAAGCTGCGGGCCCGGCTGGTGTCCATGGCTGCCGAACTCGGCATCCCCGTCATCGCCGTGGACCCGGCCTACACCTCCCGCTGGGGCGCCCAGCACTGGCAGAAACCCCTCACCACCCACACCAGGAAGACATCTCGCCACGACGCGGCCGCCGTGGCGATCGGCAGGCGCGCCCTGGGACACCCGATCCGGCGACGGACGGCACCGCCCCGTAACGACCAGAGCGATCGTTACGGGCATCGGACCGCCCAGGCCCGACCGGGCATCCCGGGGCGTGAGGCTGTGTTGATCAGCGGCCTCCGGCCGCGGGCCGCTCCCGCGCCCCCGGACCACGGACACGATCCGTGCGCGCCGGACGCGGAGCGAAAGCGGGGGACCAGAACGCCCAACACCGTCCGGGGCGTTTGGCTGAGCATGAGTCCTGGCAACAGGACTCACTCCCGCTCAGTCTCTAGGAACGGTTTCGTGGAGCGGGCCTGCACCATGTCGTGGAGGGCGAACGCGGCCTCCTCCTTGCCAGGGAAGTAGCGGAAGAAGGTGCGCTGCGAGACACCGACGGCCTCGGCGATCTCGTCGACGGTCGTGTCCTCGTAGCCTTGCGTGGTGAACAGCTCCCGGGTGACCCGCACGAGTGCGTCCCGGGTGCGCTGTTCTGAGGCTCCGCCTCGGAGCCGGTTTGCGGCGGGGTTCACCTATCCGGGTGACAACGCTAAAGATTCCTCGCACCGGATGCGCGCCGCGGGTGACAGTGGGTCAAGTCCTCCGTACGGCATGGCCGATGGGCATATGGCCGTACGGCACGGAGGACGCACTGATGGTCTGCGGCGCGCTGCCGGAGGGGGGCAGCGCGCAAGCAGGCTCTACGGAGTTACGACGTTACGGATTCACGGGACCCGAAAGTACGTGAATCGAGCCCTCGGTACCCGTATGGGTCGGCGCGCTAACGCCCCTGTTCCTCCAGAGCCCCCGACACGGGCCGCGGTACGGAAGGCGCGGGTGCCGAACCCGACAGTGCGGCCACCTCCGCCCGAAGGGCCCGTACCTCCTCCGTCAGGATCTCGATCGCCTCCGTCTGCCGCTGCTCCTCGATGTCCTCTTTGTCGAACTGGGCGATGAACCACGCGGCGATGTTGGCGGTGACGACACCGAGGAGGGCGATCCCGGAGAGCATCAGCCCGATGGCCAGCACCCTGCCCAGCCCGGTCGTCGGCGCCATGTCGCCGTATCCCACGGTGGTCATCGTGGTGAACGCCCACCAGATGGCGTCCTCCAGTGACTGGATGGATGCTTCCGGCCGACCCCGCTCCACTTCCAGCACGGCCAGCGCACCGAAGACCAGCAGCCCCATACAGGAGCCCGCGACATATGTGGTGACCCTGACCTGCGAAGCCAGCCGCGCCCGCTGCCCGACGAGCAGCAGCAGCGACACCAGCCTGAGTAGCCGCAGCGGCTGCACCAGCGGCAGCGCCACCGCGAGCAGCGCCAGCGGATTGCCGCGCACGAAGCGCAGGCG
The DNA here is from genome assembly GCF_053591955.1 of Streptomyces sp. NPDC002845. Taxonomy (NCBI): domain Bacteria; kingdom Bacillati; phylum Actinomycetota; class Actinomycetes; order Kitasatosporales; family Streptomycetaceae; genus Streptomyces; species Streptomyces sp. NPDC002845. Next base: position 5,681 of record NZ_JBSFUU010000026.1, read on the forward strand.
GTCCTCGGAGAGCCACAGCCTGACCACGTAGTCGACGGCGAACACACCCCACACGGCCCAGTTCGTGACGTGGCACGCGGTAAGGACGGATCCGGGGGCATTCGGGACCACGATCGGCACGGCGTACGCGACCGCGAAGAACACGGCCAGCAGCAGGAGCGGGCCTTGGGTGCGTCGCTCCCAGTGGTCCCGGGCGGTCTGTTCGGTCATGGTCATGGGGAGCATCGTAGGAAATCGCAAGAAGGAGAGAGGGCGGCGGCACCCGAAGGTGCCGCCGCCCCTGCGGCGGACCGGGTCGGCCCGGCGGCGGACTACGCGTCGCCGCCCGCCGCCCCCGGATCGGCCGCCGCCACGTCCAGCAGCTGGTAGCGGTCGACGGCCTGCTTGAGCACCGACCGGTCGACCTTGCCCTCGCGCGCCAGCTCGGAGAGCACCGCGACCACGATCGACTGCGCGTCGATGTGGAAGTAGCGCCGGGCAGCCCCACGGGTGTCGGCGAAGCCGAACCCGTCGGCGCCGAGCGAGGTGTACGTGCCGGGCACCCACCGTGAGATCTGGTCGGGAACGCTCCGCATCCAGTCGGAAACGGCCACGAACGGCCCCTCGGCCCCGCTCAGCTTCCGTGTCACATACGGCACCCGCTGCTCCTCCTCGGGGTGCAGCAGGTTGTACTCCTCGCACTGCACGGCCTCGCGGCGCAGCTCGTTCCAGGAGGTCGCCGACCAGACGTCGGCGCGCACGTTCCACTCCTCGGCGAGGATCCGCTGCGCCTCGGCCGCCCACGGCACCGCGACTCCGGACGCGATGATCTGCGCCGGGATCGAGCCCGATTCACCCTCGCTGAAGCGGTGGACGCCCTTGAGGATGCCCTCGACGTCCACGTTCGCCGGCTCGGCGGGGTGCTGGATCGGCTCGTTGTAGACGGTGAGGTAGTAGAAGACGTCCTCGCTCTCGGGCCCGTACATCCTCCGCAGCCCGTCCCGCACGATGTGCGCGATCTCGTAACCGAACGCCGGGTCGTACGAGACACAGCCCGGGTTGGTCGACGCGAGCAGCTGCGAGTGGCCGTCCGCGTGCTGGAGACCCTCACCGGTCAGCGTCGTACGACCGGCGGTCGCACCCAGGACGAAACCGCGCGCCAGCTGGTCGGCCATCTGCCAGAACTGGTCGCCGGTGCGCTGGAAACCGAACATCGAGTAGAAGACGTACACCGGGATGAGCGGCTCGCCGTGCGTCGCGTACGCCGAACCCGCCGCGATCAGCGACGCCGTGCAGCCCGCCTCCGAGATGCCGTCGTGCAGCATCTGCCCGGTCGGCGACTCCTTGTACGCGAGGAGCAGATCCCGGTCCACGGCCTCGTACTGCTGGCCCAGCGGGTTGTAGATCTTCGCGCTCGGGAAGAACGAGTCCATGCCGAACGTGCGGTACTCGTCGGGCGCGATCAGCACGAACCGCTTGCCGATCTCCTTGTCCCGCATGAGGTCCTTCAGCAGCCGTACAAACGCCATGGTCGTGGCGATCGACTGCTGACCCGAACCCTTCTTCACGGTCGCGTACGTCTTGTCGCCCGGCAGCTCCAGCGGCTTCGACCGCACGACACGGGTCGGGACGTACCCGCCCAGCCCCTTGCGGCGGTCGTGCATGTACTGGATCTCCTCCGAGTCCCGCCCCGGGTGGTAGTACGGCGGCAGCCCGCCCTCCAGATCCTTGTCGGAGATGGGCAGATGGAGCCGGTCGCGGAAGTGCTTGAGGTCGGCGACCGTCAGCTTCTTCATCTGGTGGGTCGCGTTGCGGCCCTCGAAGTTCGGGCCCAGCGTCCAGCCCTTGATCGTCTTGGCGAGGATCACCGTCGGCTGGCCCTTGTGCGCCTTGGCCGCCGAGAACGCCGCGAAGATCTTCCGGTGGTCGTGACCGCCGCGGCCCAGGTGCAGGATCTGGTCGTCGGTCATGTTCTCGATCATCGAGCGCAACCGGTGGTCGTCGCCGAAGAAGTGGTCCCGGATGTACGCGCCCGTCTCGGTGGCGTACGTCTGGAACTGGCCGTCCGGCGTGGTGTTCATCTTGTTGACCAGCACACCGTCGCGGTCCTGCGCGAGCAGCGGGTCCCACGTCCGGTCCCACACCAGCTTGATGACGTTCCAGCCGGCGCCCCGGAAGACCGACTCCAGCTCCTGGATGATCTTCCCGTTACCGCGCACGGGTCCGTCGAGCCGCTGCAGGTTGCAGTTCACGACGAAGGTCAGGTTGTCGAGCCCCTCACGGGCGGCGATGGACAGCTGCCCGAGCGACTCGGGTTCGTCCATCTCGCCGTCGCCGAGGAACGCCCAAACGTGGGACTTGGAGGTGTCCGCGATGCCGCGCGCCTCCATGTACCGGTTCATCCGCGCCTGGAAGATCGCGCCGATCGGGCCGAGACCCATCGACACGGTCGGGAACTCCCAGAACTCCGGCATCAGGCGCGGGTGCGGGTAGCTGGACAGCCCGTACGGCGCCTTGGACTTCTCCTGCCGGAAGCCGTCGAGGTGCTGCTCGCCGAGGCGGTCGAGGAGGAACGCGCGGGCGTAGATGCCCGGCGAAGCGTGCCCCTGGAAGAAGATCTGGTCCCCGCCGTCGCCCTCGTCCTTGCCGCGGAAGAAGTGGTTGAAGCCCACGTCGTAGAGGGAGGCCGAGGAGGCGAAGGTCGCGATGTGACCGCCGACCCCGATGCCGGGCCGCTGGGCCCGCGACACCATCACGGCCGCGTTCCACCGGGTCGCGTTGAGGATCTTGCGCTCGATCTCCTCGTTGCCCGGGAAGAACGGCTCGTCCTTGGTGGCGATGGTGTTGACGTAGTCCGTGCTGCGCATCTCGGGCACGGCCACGCGCTTCTCGCGGGCCCGCTCGATCAGCCGCAGCATGAGGTAGCGGGCGCGCTCACGGCCCCGCTCGTCGACGGCGGCGTCGAGCGAATCGAGCCACTCCTGGGTTTCCTCGGGGTCGAAGTCAGGGACCTGACTCGGGAGGCCGCCAATGATGATCGGGTTGCGATCGGATCCGGAAGCCACGCTGTTCCTTCGCTCTCAGAGGGCCACTCTTCAATGGGCTCTTGCTACGGGTTCTTCTCTGTGCCTGCACCGTTCCCCATCGTGTACCTCGGGAACGCAAACGTCATCTCTACCGCGCGGTAACCGGTTCGGCCAGGGGTTCTTGGGGCCGGTTCGGTCAAAACGCAACGATACGCCCAGTGCGTAACGCGTTTCCGTAAACGCATTCGGGTCCCGTACCCTCGGGTGGTTCCCAAACTCATAAAACGGGCAGAACGGTGTGGTGTCTGTCACGGCGGTTCGTGATTCCATGCCTGGAGTTGCGGCGACACGGCCGGGATCGTCACCGTTTCGGCGGTCTCAACGGCTGGGTACTTGCGCGATCCGCCCCGCCCGTGTGGACTACGGCCAATGCTTCGCGTACGCGCGTGGCTGAACTTCCCTGGGGGCGACCCCAACCGAAACATGATCAGGAGGCAACCCGTGAGCGCGACCGCGGACCACGCGGAGGAGCGGACGAACCCTGCCGCGAGGCTGGGGTTCCAGCCCGAGCAGGTGGTCCAGGAGATCGGCTACGACGACGACGTCGACCAGGAGCTCCGCGAGTCCATTGAGGAAGTCATCGGCAGCGAGCTCGTCGACGAGGACTACGACGACGTGGCTGACGCCGTGGTGCTGTGGTTCCGCGACGAGGACGGCGACCTGACCGATGTGCTGGTGGATGCCACCACGTATGTCGAAGAGGGCGGCTCGATCCTGCTGCTGACGCCCAAGACCGGGCGGGACGGATATGTGGAGCCGAGTGACATCTCCGAAGCCGCGACGACCGCGGGGCTGTCCGCGACGAAGAGCGTCAGCGTCGGCAAGGACTGGAGCGGCAGCCGGCTGGTGACCCCGAAGGCGGCCAAGTCCAAGAGGTGAGGCGGGGCGGGGGCGGGTGCGATACGCCGCGTTGAGCTGTTCTCGCCCCCGCCGCCCCTACCCGTCCCATCCCCCAGGGGCTCCGCCCCTTCAACCCCGTGCCGGGGTGCTGCGGCTTTCAGGGGAGCTGCGGGTCGTGTGTGGCTGGCCGCGCCCACGCGGCGGAGCCGCATATCGATACACCCCCGCGCCCCTGGAAGGGGCACGGCTCCAGCCCGGACCACCACCCACGCTCCCTACGCCACACCTCCCCAGCTCCACCTCTGTACCAAGCCTTTCCGGCTGCGCCGAGCCCCTCCGGCTGCGCGCCGAGCTCCTCGGGTGCTGCGCCGGGCTTTTCCGGTTCCGTGCCGGGCCTTTCCGGCTGCGCGCCGAGCTCCTCGGGTGCTGCGCCGGGCTTTTCCGGTTCCGTGCCGGGCCTTTCCGGCTGCGCGCCGAGCTCCTCGGGTGCTGCGCCGGGCTTTTCCGGTTCCGTGCCGGGCCTTTCCGGCTGCGCGCCGAGCTCCTCCGGTCCCGCGCCGAGCTCCTCCGGCTCCGGGTGGCGTCCCGTCGGGTGGTGTAGCCATGCGGACCGCGCGGGTCCGCTCAGTGCTGTGGCGGAGTACGCCGGTCGGCTTGCCCCCAGTCAGCCGTGCTGCTCGCGGGTGTCAGCGCCGTGATCCGGCGCGCAGGTGGCTGCCCTGCTTGATTGATCTGCGGAGTCGTGAACTCCGCACCGCTGCACCACATCGTCAATGCAATGCTGCTGGTGGTTCTGTGGGTTCGCTCCAAAAGCCTCCGGCCCTGTGCCAAGCCTCTCCGGCCCTGTGCCAAGCCTCTCCGGCTCTGTGCCGAGCCTTTTCAGCCCAGGCCAGGTGCAATCAGCCCGTCCGGCGTTTGAGGACGAGGCCGTTCAGGCCGATCCCACAGGAACCCCCGCTCACCCGCACACACCCCACTCACCCACCCCACTCCCACGCGCCGAACCCTCCCACCCAGCCCAAAGCACCCACCCGCCCCTCAAAGCTCCCCAGCCCAAAGCCTCCACAGCCTCCACCCGCAAGCTGCCCACCCACCCCCATCCCCGAAGGGCCGGGGTCGAAGGGGCGGAGCCCCTGGGGATGGGACGGGTAGGGGCGGCGGGGGCGAGGGACGCGGGGGGTGCGTAGGGTGGGCGTCACTCGGACAGACCCATGGGAGGGCGTAACGTCATGGCGATTCAGGTTGGCGACAAGGCGCCGGACTTCGAGCTGAAGGACAACCACGGCGCGACCGTCCGGCTCTCGGAGTTCCGCGGCGCGAAGAACGTGGTCGTGCTCTTCTACCCGTTCGCCTTCACCGGAGTCTGCACCGGCGAACTGTGCGCCCTCCGCGACAACCTGCCGAAGTTCTCCGCCCGCGACACCCAACTGCTCGCCGTCTCCAACGACTCCATCCACACCCTGCGCGTCTTCGCGGAGCAGGAGGGCTTCGAGTACCCCCTGCTCTCCGACTTCTGGCCGCACGGCGAGACCTCACGGGCGTACGGCGTCTTCGACGAGGGCAAGGGCTGCGCGGTCCGCGGCACGTTCATCATCGACAAGGAGGGTGTGGTCCGCTGGACCGTCGTCAACGCTCTCCCGGACGCCCGTGACCTGAATGAGTACATCAAAGCGCTCGACACCTTGTGATTCTCGGTCCCCAGGGCCTGCGCAGGGCGGGAACCCCTCACTAGGATCGAATCGTTGATCCGACACCAACGCACGACGGGGCTCCCCGCCCCTGGACACCAATGGAGGACTCGTGGGAGTCAGCCTCAGCAAGGGCGGCAACGTATCGCTGACCAAGGAGGCCCCGGGCCTGACCGCGGTCATCGTCGGTCTGGGGTGGGACGTCCGCACCACCACCGGCACCGACTTCGACCTGGACGCCAGCGCCCTGCTGGTGGACGGGGCGGGCAAGGTCGCCAACGACCAGAACTTCGTGTTCTTCAACAATCTCAAGAGCCCCGACGGCTCGGTCGAGCACACCGGTGACAACCTCACCGGTGAGGGCGAGGGCGACGACGAGCAGATCAAGGTCAATCTCGCGGGCGTCCCGGCCGACGTCGACAAGATCGTCTTCCCGGTCTCGATCTACGACGCCGAGAACCGCCAGCAGTCCTTCGGCCAGGTCCGCAACGCGTTCATCCGCGTCGTGAACCAGGCCGGCGGCACCGAGATCGCCCGCTACGACCTGTCCGAGGACGCCTCCACCGAGACCGCCATGGTCTTCGGTGAGCTCTACCGGCACGGCGCGGAGTGGAAGTTCCGCGCCATCGGCCAGGGCTACGCCTCGGGCCTGCGCGGCATCGCCCAGGACTTCGGTGTGAACGTCTAGCCGATCAAATCGATCGCGTCACCGCATCACGGGTCGTCGGTCGTCCGTGACCGGCCACCGGCACCGGTCACCGGCCGGCCCGTGATCGGTGCACGCTCCGCCGTCCGGCGTCGCACATCCACCACGTGCGGCGCCGGACGCACTCGTACCGACGCGTACCACCACCACAGCTCGACTCGGGGAGGACCAGCACTATGGGCGTCACGCTCGCCAAGGGGGGCAATGTCTCCCTCTCCAAAGCCGCACCGAACCTCACACAGGTGATGATCGGGCTCGGTTGGGACGTTCGTACCACCACGGGCGCCGACTTCGACCTGGACGCCAGCGCGCTGATGTGTCAATCGGGCCGGGTGATGGGCGACGAGTGGTTCATCTTCTACAACCAGCTCAAGAGCCCCGACGGCTCGGTCGAGCACACCGGTGACAACCTCACCGGTGAGGGCGAGGGCGACGACGAGTCGCTCCTGATCGACCTGTCGAAGGTGCCGGCCAACTGCGACAAGATCGTCTTTCCGGTCTCCATCCACGACGCCGAGAACCGCGGCCAGAGCTTCGGTCAGGTCAGCAACGCCTTCATCCGCGTCGTCAACCAGGCCGACGGCCAGGAGATCGCGCGCTACGACCTGAGCGAGGACGCCTCCACCGAGACCGCCATGATCTTCGGCGAGGTCTACCGCTACGGCGGCGAATGGAAGTTCCGCGCCGTGGGACAGGGGTACGCCTCCGGGCTGCGGGGCATCGCCCTGGACTTCGGGGTCAACGTCTCGTGAGGCCGTTCGCGGCCGGATGACGGCGGGAAGATCAGGAACATGGCGGGCTGACAGCGCGTGGACAGTGGTCCGAGCGCGTGGACCTGCCCCTCCCCGGGTGGCTGGGCCCACCAGTCCGCCCGGGGAGGGTGCCGACTAGACTCCGGAGTCAATGTTCGGTAAAGCCGCGCGCGGCGCGGGGGAACCCCGTACACATACGATTGGGTAGCCAGTGGTTCTGAAAACCTTCGGCTGGTCGTTCGCGGTCACCGCGCTCGGCTTGGTCGCAGCGATCCTCTTCGGCGGATGGACCGCGTTCGGGATCGTCGCGATCCTGTCCATTCTCGAGATCTCGCTCTCCTTCGACAACGCGGTAGTCAACGCCGGCATCCTGAAGAAGATGAATGCCTTCTGGCAGCGGATCTTCCTCACCATCGGCATCCTCATCGCCGTCTTCGGCATGCGACTGGTCTTCCCCGTCGTGATCGTCGCCGTCAGCGCCCAGATGGGCCCGATCGAGGCCGTCGACCTCGCGCTCAGCGACAAGGACCGCTACCAGGAACTGGTCACCGACGCTCACCCGGCGATCGCCGCGTTCGGTGGCATGTTCCTGTTGATGATCTTCCTCGACTTCGTCTTCGAGGACCGTGAGATCAAGTGGCTGGCCTGGCTGGAGCGGCCGCTGGCCAAGCTCGGCAAGATCGACATGCTGTCGGTCTGCATCGCCCTGATCGTGCTGCTGATCTCTGCGATGACCTTCGCCGCCAACGCCCACCAGCACGGCGGCACCCATGTCGACAAGGCCGAGACGGTCATGCTCTCCGGCATCGCGGGTCTGATCACGTATCTCGTGGTCGGCGGTCTCTCCGGCTTCTTTGAGGACAGGATCGAGGAAGAGGAGGAACGCGAGCACGAGGAGGAGGAAGAGGCCGCGCGTGCCGGTAAGCCGCGCTCGGCGGTCGCCCTGGCCGGCAAGGCCGCGTTCTTCATGTTCCTCTACCTTGAGGTCCTCGACGCGTCCTTCTCCTTCGACGGCGTGATCGGCGCCTTCGCCATCACCAACGACATCGTCCTGATGGCCCTCGGCCTCGGCATCGGCGCCATGTACGTCCGGTCCCTCACCGTCTACCTGGTCCGCCAGGGCACCCTCGACGACTACGTCTACCTGGAGCACGGCGCGCACTACGCCATCGGTGCCCTCGCCGTGATCCTGTTGGTCACCATCCAGTACGAGATCAGCGAGTTCATCACCGGCCTCATCGGCGTCTTCCTGATCGGCTGGTCCTTCTGGTCCTCCGTCCGCCGCAACCGCGCGCTCGCGGCAGCGGAGGGAAAAGCTGAGTCCTCGGGCGAGAAGGCCGAGGTCTCGGCGCACCTTTGATTGAGGCTCGGTTCGCCTCCGGGGCGCTGTAGCCGGTGTCGACAGGCCGATCGTGCTCGACCCTCCTTCGTCGGGCCTCCACGCGTTCGGCCTGTCGCCTCCGGCGCGCCCCTTCGGCTCACTTGCCGTAGGGCACCCGGCGTGTGTGCGAACCGTGTGTGTGAACCCGATCCGGGTGAGGAACGCTCTGTGCGGGGCGGTCGTCGAGGATGAGTCCTGAGAGCCTGTGTCACATCCCCGGCCGGGGATGTGACACAGGCTCTCAGCGGCCGCCCCGCGGCGGTTGACGTGGCGATCGACGGACAGGACAACGAGGTTGAGGGGGCGGGCATGAGCTTCTTGGACAGTCTGTGGCGCGGACGCGCGACGGAGTTCGACGCGGGCAGCGCGGCGAGCAACGCCATCGAACTGACCAAACGGCACCACCGGGTCTCGCTCACCAAACAGGGCGCCGCCACCGGCCATCTGCGCATCAACCTGTCCTGGCGGATGCGCACCTCCGACATCGGCGCACCGAAGCGGCAGAGCGTGCTGCGCCACCCCTTCAAGGCCCTCAAGCCCGAAGAGGTCATGGCGCACACCCAGAGCATGGTCAACGTCGACCTCGACCTCGGTGTCATGTACGAACTCGCCGACGGCACCAAGGGCGTGGTCCAGCCGCTCGGCGGCTTCCTCGGTGAGACCAACTCACCGCCGTATGTGAAGCTCAGCGGCGACGACCGCTTCGGTTCGTCGTCCGGCGAGACGGCCTACGTCAACCTCGACCACCGCGACGACATCAAACGGCTCCTGGTCTTCGTCTACATATACGACCAGACCCCCGCCTTCGACCGCACCCATGCCATCGTCACCCTCTACCCGAGCAACGGCCCCCGCATCGAGATCAGCCTCGACGAACGCCACCCCCAGGCCCGCTCCTGCGCGATCGTGATGATCGAGAACGTCAAGGGCGAGATCATCGTCCGCCGCGAGGTGAAGTTCGTCTACGGCTTCCAGGCCGAACTCGACCGGTTGTACGGGTGGGGATTGCAGTGGGGACGGGGATACAAGTCCAAGATCGACCGCTGAACGCCCGCCGGGGCGCCTACCTGCCGATGAACTGCGGCCCTTGAGGCGGCAGCCTGAAGTCCGGGTCCGGCGCCCCGGCCCCGGGCCCCGGGTAGCCGTACGCGGGCGCCGGGGCGCCGGCGGCCACCGGCTCCTGCGGATAGCCGTACGCCGGTCCGCTCCCCTGCGGGCCGGGGCCGGCCGGCGGCGGATACCCGTACCCGCCGCCCGGCGTCTGCTGGGTGCCCGCCTCCGGGGGATAGCCGTACGAGGGCTGCGGAGGCACCGCGTTCGTGGGCTGCTCGGGCGGCAGCGGTACGGAGAGGTCGGGCTCCGGCTCGGCCGGGGCCTCCGAGTCGTCCACCGAGATGCCGAAGTTCGTCGCGAGACCCTGCAGGCCCTCGGCGTAGCCCTCGCCGAGCGCGCGGAACTTCCAGCCCCCGCCGCGCCGGTACAGCTCACCGCAGATCAACGCGGTCTCCTCGCCGGTCTCCGGCTTGATGTCGAAGTACGCCACCGGTTCGCCGTCGGCGGCTGTGGCGTCGTACAGCAGGATGCGCAGCGCCGGTACGCGGTCGAAGGTGACGCCGTCCGCCGACGCGACCAGCAGAATCTGTCCGACCTCGGACTCGACACCGGCCAGGTCCGTCTGGATCGTGTCAGTCGGGCCCTCGGTGACGCGTTTCTTGCCGAGGCACCGCACCGTGCCGGAGGGGTGGCGGGGCTGGTTGTAGAAGACGAAGTCCTCGTCGGACCGTACACGGCCGTCGGGGCCGAGGAGCAGCGCCGAGACGTCGACTTCCGGGACGCCCTGCCCGGGTGCCCAGCGCAGCACGGCGCGGACCGCCGTGGCTTCGATCGGGACGTTCGACCCCTTCAGCATCGCGTGCGTCATGCGGTCATCCTGCCCTCTCGGTCCTGGTCACGACAACGCGGGGGCACGACCCGAAGCCGGGCCGCCGAGCGCCCGACACAGCTGGTGTTTGTCCGTGTTACCTGAACTTCATGCCCGGTGGGAACCCAAGACATGGATCTCTACGTACTATTACCGGCCACCTTTTCCACCTTTGAGCCAGGCCGCCTAGCCGCTACGGGGGAGTTTTATGCGTCATTTCGGGCACATCGCCCCTGAGGGGCGTCAGCGGCTCTTCCACCGCGAACCGGCCGTGTTCACCGCCGACTCACCGGCCCGGGTGCTCGCGGCGGCCCTCGGGGCGACCCTGTACAGCCCGGCGACCAGACCGAGTCTGGCCGACGACATCGTCAAGCAGGCCGGGCGCGGTGTGGTCTCGATGGTGCTGTGCCTGGAGGACTCGATCGACGACGCGGAGGTCGTGGACGCGGAGGAGAACCTGGTCGGGCAGTTCGCCGACCTCGCCGCCCGCCCCGGCGCCGACCTTCCGCTGCTGTTCATCCGCGTCCGCGCCCCCGAGCAGATCGGCGACCTGGTGGCGCGGCTCGGTCCGGCCGTACGGCTGCTGTCCGGGTTCGTGCTGCCGAAGTTCACCGAGGAGCGGGGCGTTCCCTTCCTGGAGGCCCTCTCCGCCGCCGAGGCGGCCTGCGGGCGGCGGCTGTTCGCGATGCCGGTCCTGGAGTCGCCCGAGCTGCTCCACCTGGAGACCCGAGTGGAGGCCCTGGCCGGGATCTCCCGCACGGTCGACAAGTTCCGCGAGCGGGTCCTCGCGCTGCGCCTCGGCGTCACCGACTTCTGCTCCGCGTACGGGCTGCGCAGAGCGCCCGACATGACCGCGTACGACGTCCAGATCGTGGCCTCCGTGATCGCCGACGTGGTGAACATGCTGGGCCGGGCCGACGGCACCGGCTACACGGTGACCGGGCCGGTGTGGGAGTACTTCGCGGCCCAGGAACGCATGTTCAAGCCACAGCTGCGGCAGAGCCCCTTCAGCCACGGCGCCGAGGAGCTGCGTACCGCGCTGATCGAGCACGACATGGACGGGCTGCTGCGCGAGATCTCCCTCGACCGGGCGAACGGCCTGCAGGGCAAGACCTGCATCCACCCCTCGCATGTGCTGCCGGTGCACGCGTTGTCCGTGGTCAGCCACGAGGAGTACAGCGACGCGCAGGACATCCTGCGGCCCGAGCGGGGCGGCGGGGGCGTGCTGCGGTCGGCGTACACGAACAAGATGAACGAGGTGAAGCCGCACCGCGCCTGGGCCGAGCGCACCCTCCAGCGCGCCGAGGTCTTCGGCGTCGCCAACGAGGACATCGGCTTCGTGGACCTGCTGGCCGCCGCTCTGCCCGGCTGAAACCGTCTGTCGAGTCATAAGGAATTGATGAACAACGTGGTGTGGTCCGGGACCTGGGTCGCCGAGCGACTCGGCGTCGAACTGGTAGGCGACGACAAGCTGAGAGGCCTGCTGGGGCTCGCGCTGCGGCGCAACCCCAAGCGGGCGCATCTGCTCGTGTCGAACGTGCTGGGCAAGCACGTACCGCAGTCGCCGGCCGTGGTGTACGGGTACGGGTTCGCGCTCGGCCGACGGGTACGGGAACTGCTCGGCGCCGAGACGGCGGGCGCGGCCGTGGTCCTCGGGTACGCCGAGACGGCCACCGGCCTCGGCCACTCCGTCGCCGACGGCATCGGCCTCGTGCCCTACCTCCACTCGACCCGCCGGCCCGTCACGGGCGTCGACCGGGCCGGCGGCTTCGAGGAGTCCCACTCCCACGCCACCTCACACCTGCTCCTCCCGGAGGACCCGGCCCTGCTCGCCGGTGAGGGGCCACTGGTGCTCGTCGACGACGAGTTCTCCACCGGCAACACCGTCCTGAACACCATCCGCGAACTGCACGCCCGCTATCCGCGCGACCGGTACGTCATCGTCGCCCTCGTCGACATGCGCTCCGCCGCCGACCTCGGCCGACTGGAGGACTTCGCCCACGAGATCGCCGCCCGCGTGGACCTCGTGACCGCCGCCTCGGGCACCGTACGGCTGCCGGAAGGCGTGCTGGAGAAGGGGCAGGCACTGGTCGCGCGGTACGAGGCGGGGGGCGTGGACGCCGGGGATGCGGCTGGCGCGTCGGCGGGGCCTGGGGGCTTGGTCGGGGGCGCGGTCGGCGTGGCTGAGGCGTCCGGGGGCTTGGCCGGAGTGGCTGCGGCGCCTGAGGGCTCGGCCGGGGTGCCCGAGGGCTCGGTCGGCGAGTCCAAGGTGCCCGGGGACTCGGCTGGGGGAGCGGGTGGCGCGGCTGGTGTGGTTGCGGCGTCCGGGGTCTCGGCAGACG
>NZ_JBSFUU010000026.1:18471-119710 GCF_053591955.1 Streptomyces sp. NPDC002845
GACGGGTCCGGAGTGTCCGGGGCCTCGGCAGACGAGTCCGGGATACCCGCGAGCTCGTCCGGTGAGTCCGTGATGCCTGGGGGTTCGGTCGGCGAGTCCAGGGTGCCCGGGGACTCGGCTGGGGGAGCGGGTGGCGCGGCTGGTGTGGTTGCGGCGTTCGGGGTCTCGGCAGACGGGTCCGGAGTGTCCGGGGCCTCGGCAGACGAGTCCGGGATACCCGCGAGCTCGTCCGGTGAGTCCGTGATGCCTGGGGGTTCGGTCGGCGAGCCCAGGGTGTCCGCAAGCTCGGTCGGGGCGCCCGGGGTGCCCGTCGGGCTGGGGTCCGCGTCCGGGATCAGCCGTGTCGAGCTCGGCTGGCCCCGCGGGATCCCCGACGGCGGCCGGCACGGCTTCACGCCCCGGCACCGCATACGCCTGGAGGCCGCGCTGCCCGCCATGGCCGCGCGGGTCGCGGGCGCTCTGCCTCTGAGCGCCCGGCGCGTGCTCGTGCTCGGCTTCGAGGAGCTGATGTACGGGCCTCTCAGGCTGGCCCGGGAGCTGGAGCAGGTGGTGGGTGCCGAGGTGCGGTACTCGACGACCACCCGCTCACCCGTCCTCGCCGTCGACGACCCCGGCTACGCGATACGCAGCCGAATCGTTTTCCCCGCCCATGACGACCCCGCCGACGGCCCCGGCGAGCGCTACGCGTACAACGTCGCGGGCGCCGGCTTCGACGCCGTCGTCGCCGTCGTCGACTCCACCGCCGACACCCCCGAACTGCACGCCCCCGACGGCCTGCTGGCCCGCCTCGCCGCACACACGCCGCACGTGCTGCTCGCCGTCGTCCCCTCGTACGTACCGCCGTACGCGACCGTGTCCTCGACCTCGACCTCGACCTCGACCCCGTCCTCGACCGCGTACGCCACCGAAAGGTCCTCCATGCTGCCCGAGCCCCTCCGCGGCCCCGCCTTCTCCTCGTACGCGCCCGACGAGGTCGGCTGGCTGCTCCAGGACCTCTCGGACGTGACGCTGGAGGCGCCGACCGAGGAGCGCGAGGAGGCCATCCAGAGCGGCGGCGCGCACTACGCGGAGTCGCTGCCGGTGGAGTACCAGCCGAGCGAGCAGTACCAGGAGCTGTTCCACAGCGCCCTGGAGGCCTCCGCGGAGCGGATCGCGCAGGCCGTGGGCGTGGTGACGGAGTCCGTCCTCGCCGAGCGGTCACCGCGGCCCGTCCTCGTGTCGCTGGCCCGCGCGGGCACGCCCGTGGGTGTGCTGATGCGCCGCTGGGCGAAGCACCGGCACGGGCTCGACCTGCCGCACTACGCGGTGTCGATCGTGCGCGGCCGGGGCATCGACGCCAACGCGCTGCGCCGGCTGGCCGCCCACCACGACCCGGCCGACGTGGTGTTCGTCGACGGCTGGACCGGCAAGGGCGCGATCAGCCGTGAACTGGCCGCCGCGATAAAGGAGTTCGAGGAGTCCGACGGCATCACCGGCTTCGACCCGGAGATCGCCGTCCTCGCCGACCCGGGCTCGTGCGTGCGGACGTACGGCACCCGCGAGGACTTCCTCATCCCCTCCGCATGCCTCAACTCGACCGTGTCCGGCCTGATTTCGCGTACGGTGCTGCGCGCCGACCTGGTTGGCCCGCACGACTACCACGGCGCGAAGTTCTACCGCGAACTCGCCGGAGCCGATGTGTCCGTGGACTTCCTGGACGCGGTGTCGGCCCGTTTCGCCGAGGTGACGGACGCGGTGGACGCCCGGACCAAGGAGCTGCTCTCGGGCGACCGCACGCCGACCTGGGAGGGCTGGGCGGCGGTTGAGCGGATCAGCGAGGAGTACGGCATCCACGACGTGAACCTCGTCAAGCCGGGCGTCGGCGAGACCACCCGGGTTCTGCTGCGCCGGGTGCCCTGGAAGATCCTCGCGCGGGCCGGGGCGGGCGCCGACCTCGACCACGTACGCCTGCTCGCCGAGCAGCGCGGCGTGCCCGTGGAGGAGGTCGCCGAACTCCCGTACACCTGCGTGGGGTTGATCCACCCCCAGTACACGCGGGGCGCCACCGGCGCCGACGGCAAGGCGGTGGCGGTCTGATGCCGGTTCTTGTCGCGAGCGATCTCGACCGTACGCTCATCTACTCCGCCGCCGCCCTCGCGCTGACCATGCCGGACGCGCGGGCGCCCCGGCTGCTCTGCGTCGAGGTGCACGAGAGCAAGCCGCTGTCGTACATGACCGAGACGGCGGCCCAACTGCTCGCCGACCTCGGCGACACGGCGGTCTTCGTGCCGACGACGACCCGTACGCGCAAGCAGTACCAGCGCATCAACCTGCCCGGTCCCGCCCCGAAGTACGCGATCTGCGCGAACGGCGGGCACCTGCTCGTCGACGGCGTCTCCGATCCCGACTGGCACGGGCGTGTGACGGCACGGCTGGCCGACGAGTGCGCCCCGCTCGAAGAGATCCGGGAGCATCTGCTGGCCTCGGCCGACCCGGCGTGGGTGCGCAAGCACCGGGTGGCCGAGGAGTTCTTCGCCTACCTGGTCGTCGAGCGCGAGCTGCTGCCCGAGGAGTGGGTGAAGGAACTGGCGGTCTGGGCGGAGAACCGCGGCTGGACGGTGTCGCTCCAGGGCCGCAAGATCTACGCCGTACCGAAGCCGCTGACGAAGAGCGCGGCCATGCACGAGGTCGCCCGCCGCACCGGCGCCGACCTCACCCTGGCCGCGGGTGACTCCCTGCTCGACGCGGACCTGCTGCTCGCGGCGGACCGAGGCTGGCGCCCGGGGCACGGGGAGCTGGCGGACGCGGAGTGGACCGGGCCCGCGATCAACGCTCTGCCGGAGCGAGGAGTGCTGGCGGGGGAGCGGATTCTGCGGGAGTTCCTGCGGGGGGCGCGGCGAGGGCCGGCCTGACGTCAGCCGCAGCAACCCCCACCACAGCACCCGCCACCGCCACCCCCGGCCCGGGGCGCGGCCGTCGGCGCCGGGGCGGACGCCGCACCCCCGACGGCCACCGTCGACAGGAGCTTCACCGTGTCGGGGTGGCCGGCGGGGCAGTCCGCGGGGGTGCTGGACTCGGCCATGGGACGGCTCAGTTCGAAGGTGTCGCCGCAGGTCCGGCAGCGGTACTCGTAGCGAGGCATGCCCACAGGTTAGCGCGGCAGGGACCGGGGCCGTACCGACCGGCGGCGCTCGCGTTCGGCCCGGTCCGGGTGGCGGGCCCGCCAGTACGGGTTGTCGTGCGGCAGGGCCGAGCCGACCCGCCCGTGCATGCCGAACCACATCAGCAGCACGCCCACCACAAAGCCGAACAGGACGTTCTGGATGCGGAACGCGAGGAAGTCGAAGTCCGTCTCCAGCAGGGCCAGGTGGCGAGCAGCAGCAGGCCGACGCAGACCGACAGGACGCCGAGCGCGCCGTTGGTGTTCAGCCCGCCGCCTTGCCCCCGGGCGCGGTATGTGCGCGACCATGGCCGCTTTCCTCGGTTGCAGGTGCGGGTGGTGCTGGAAGCGGAGGCCGTACGCTACGTGCACCTTCAGCATCCGCCTGCCACGTCCCCGACGGCAACATCAGCGGCGGGACCTGTGGCTCAGGAGGTCCCCGACCCCCGCTCCTCCCGGATCTGCGCCACCACCCGCGCCACGGTCCGCCGTACCGCCTCCGTCTCCGTCAGGAAGTGCCAGTAGTCCGGATGCCGCCCCTCCAGCGTGCCGATCGCGCGGTCCAGGCGGGTGACGGAGTCGTCGAGGGGGCGGGCGTGCCGCGGGTCGGGGGTGGAGCGGCCCGCCATGGCGAGGCGCTGGGCGTCGCGGATGGCGAAGCGGGTGCGGTCGATCTCCTGCTGCGGGTCCTTCTGGACGGCGTTGAGCTGCCGCAGCCGGTCGCCCGCCGCCGAGACGGCCTCGTCGGTGTTGTTCAGCAGCGCCCGTACCGTCGACAGCAGCGCGGTCACGTCCGGCCAGCGCTGCTCGTCGCGCGCGGCCTGCGCCTCCCGCAGCTTCGACTCGGCCTGCCGTACGTTCTCCGCGGCCTGCTCCGGCACCTGCTGCAGGTCCTGCCAGCAGGCGGCCGCGAACCGCCGCCGCAGCTCGCTCAGCACCGGCTCGACCTGCGTGGACCGGGTGGTCAGCGCCTGCGCCCGGGTCCGCAGCGACACCAGCCGCCGGTCGATCTCGGCGGCCCGCTCCGGCAGCCGCTCCGCCTCCGCCCGCACCGCCTCGGCGTCGCGTACGACCCGGTTGGCGCGCTCGATGGTCCCCGGCACGCCGTGCTGTCCGGCGCCCTGGTTGAGCCTGGTCAGTTCGGGGCCGAGGGCCGCCAGGCGGGCGGCGAGGTCGTCGGCCTTGAGCTCTGAACTCCGTACCGAATCAAGGGCGTTCGAGGCGGCGAGCAGGGCCTGGCGGGCGCGCTCGACGGCCGGGGCGAGCCGGGCGAGCTGGGTCTCGGCCTTGCCGAGCAGCGGCCCGAGCCCCTCGGCGAACCGGTCCAGCTCCTGCTTGACCCGCCCCAACTCGTCCTTCGCGGCGGTCAGCTCGGCCCGGGCGCGGGCCGCGACGGAGGCCTCCAGGTCGTCGCGGTCCAGGTCGTGGGCGTCGACGGCGCTGATGTACTGGTGGCTGGCCTCGTCGATCCGCCGCCCCAGCGCGTCGAAGTCGTGCACCGCGCGGCGCGCGGCGGGGGAGTCGTCGACGGCCGTGATGGTCTCGATCGAGATCCGCAGATCCCGCTGGGCGGTGTCGAGTTCGTAGAACGCGGCCGCCGCCGCGTCCTTCGCCGCCTGCGCCTCGGCCCGCTGGCCCTCCGCCCGCCCTCCGAACCACCGCCGGGTCCCGCCCCCGGCGAACGCGGCGGGCAGCGCGAGCGTCGCGACGAGCACGGGGAGCGTCATGAGAGTGACGACGTCACGGGCGCCGGCGGACCGTTCTCGCGTGCGACGGCGTACATGGTGCGCGCATGGCGCAAACGGCGTGTACGGCTCTGAAGGTGTCGCCGTCACATCCCTCTCCCGTGCTGTGGTCCGCCTTGCCCGGAGTTCATTCTCCCACCGGACAAGGACGAACACACGGGCCGGTCAGTTCGCCGTTCGTACGGTGACCGAACCGTCGTTCGTGTGGGCGGTCACCACATGGGCGCTGGCCTCGTCGCGGGGCACGGACACCTTCACGGAGCCGTCGTCACTGCCGGTCGTCACGCGGTACGTGTCCCGGGGCAGCGCGATGTTGATCGAGCCGTCGTCGCTGCGGGCCTCCACCAGGTCCGGTACGACCCCGAGTTCGAGCTTGACCGAACCGTCGCCCGTGCTGGCCTTGACGCTCCGTGACTCGATTCCGACCGCGCGCACGGAACCGTCGTCGGTGCGCAGTTCCAGCGGCCCGGAGGAGTCGCTGACGCGGACGGCCCCGTCCTGCGTGTGAATGTTCAGCGCCTCCTCGAACCCCTGCGCGCTCACGCTCCCGTCATCGTCCTTCACGGTGACGGCGACCCCGCGCGGCACCTCGATCCGGTGCTTGCTGGAGCACTGGGCGATCATGCCCGAGCACTTCTCCCGCAGCACCAGCCGGTTCCCGTCCTCCATCTCCCAGGTCACCCTGGGGTCCCCGCCGACCACGACCCGCCCCTCGAACCACCGGGTCACCTCGACCTCGTCCACATCCGCCGAGACGATCTCCAGGGTGGAGTCGTCGGAGTCGACGGTCAGCGTACGGCCCTCCAGGGCGAACGACCGGTGCTCCGGCTCCTTGTCGTCCCCGGCGCTCGCGCCGCACGCGGCGGCGGTCGCCATCAGAGCCACGGCGAGCCCGCTGACGGCCACCGCCCGGACACGCGTCGCTGTACGAGCCATGCAGATCTCCCCCTGAAGCCGGTGTGCGAGGTCCTGTGCGGTCCTTCGCCGTCCTTCGCGGTCCCTCGCTGTCCTGCGTGGTCCTGCGCTGTCCTTCGACCGTACGGAGCGGCGGTGCCCAGGGGGATCCGGGGCACACCCGGAGTCGAGGTGGGGGTAACCCCCGCCCCGCCCTGATCCCGTCGCCCCGATCTCCGGGTACGGGTTTGCCGGGCATGCCCCCAGGCAATGTAGGCTGTCGACTCGTCCTGGGCGCGTAGCTCAGTGGTAGAGCGCCGCCCTTACAAGGCGGATGTCGGCGGTTCGAAACCGTCCGCGCCCACCCCAGGCGAAGACCCCGGCCGATCGCGGCCGGGGTCTTCGGCGTACCGGCTGTATCAGCCCTCTCCCTCAGTTCCCTCAATTCCCTCAGTGGCCTTGTGGGCGCGCTTGAGGCGGGTCCGGGCTTCGACCTTGTCCGGTGTGGAGATCTCGTCCCAGAAGCGGTGGCAGCTCACGAAGACCGCGAGTTCCCGCTCCCGCTCGCGCAGCTTCTCGACCTCCGCCTGCTCGTCGGGGGTCCAGCCGGGGGAGGCGGGGCGCTCCACCTTGCGCCAGCCGTTGTCGTCACTGAAGCCGTCCAGGGGCTCGACCGACCAGGGCAGTCTCTTCAGCATGGCCTGGAGCTCGGCCCGGACCTGATGCAGCTCCTCCTGACCGGCCAGGAGGTCACTCGGAAAGTCATAGGTCTCAGCCACGCGGCAATGCTACGCCTGTTCGATTTTGAGATGCGAGTTCCTTCTGTCGTTTCGTAGGGGTGATGGAGTCGAAGGGGTGATGGAGCTGTAGGGGTGATGGGATCGAACGCCTCGAACACTTCGAACGCCGGACCGGTCCGGAGAACCTCGGGCGCTGTGACTCTTGATGATCTGCGTGTCTTCGTCGCCGTCCGCGATCCTGCTCGCCGAGCTGGGTGTCGGGCACGCGGTGGTGCCCGCGCTGCGGGGGTGGACCGGGGCCGAAGCCGGGGCCGGGTCTTCTGGTCCGGGGTCCGGGTCCGGGGTCGGGTCCGGGTCCGGGGTCGGGGTCGGTCGTTCC
The DNA here is from genome assembly GCF_053591955.1 of Streptomyces sp. NPDC002845. Taxonomy (NCBI): domain Bacteria; kingdom Bacillati; phylum Actinomycetota; class Actinomycetes; order Kitasatosporales; family Streptomycetaceae; genus Streptomyces; species Streptomyces sp. NPDC002845. Next base: position 25,369 of record NZ_JBSFUU010000026.1, read on the forward strand.
GGGGTGCGGTTCGTGCCGGTGCCGGATCTGCCGCCGTTGGTGGTGGGGTGGGCGGTGCGGAGGTGGGAGGCGTTGTCGCCGTTGGCGCGGGTGTTCGCGGATACGGTGATCCGGTTCACGGCGGGAACGGAGGAGGGCGTCGAGGGTGGTCGTAACTCCCCTGCGGCTCCCGGCGGTTAATGGGCTGATCCGCCGGACAGGCCCTAATGGCCTGCCTCGCGCAACTCCCGTACCACCCTGGCGGTTACGGGCACCGGTACCCCGTACCGTTCCGCCGCGCGCAGCAACGCGCCGCCGATCGCGTCGAGTTCGAGGGGGCGGCCCGCCTCCGCGTCGCGTTGCATGGAGGACTTGGTGGCGGGCGGGAAGGCGTCGTAGCGGCGCAGGGCCTCCGCCGGGTCCGCGGGGCCGCCGCTCGCGCGGCTTACCGTCGCCGTCTCCTCGACGAGGGACGCCAACTCCTCGCGGTGGTACGTGCGTACGTCGCCGAGGGGCAGGCCGTGGAGGGTGGTGAGGAGCGCGAACGGGGCGAGGAACGACATCTTGGCCCACAGTGCCGACACCTCGTCGTCCAGGACGCGAGTGGCCAGGCCGGACCATTCCAGGGTGCCGGCGAGTGCGTTGAGGCGTCCGCGCGGGACCTGGTCGCCCGCGAGGTCGACCTCCGCGAAGGGGCTGGTGTGCTCGATGGCTCCGGGGGTCAGGCGGGTCGACTCGACGCGGATGACTGCCGGGGCGACGTGTGGGGCGCCGTAGCGTTCGCGCAGGTGGGTCGGGTGTTCTACGCCGTTCAGGAACGGTACGACCAGGGCGTCGCCCAGGGTTTTCGGGGGGACGCGGTTCAGGGCCGGGGCGAGGGTTGTGTGCTTCACCGTGATCAGGCAGGCGTCGACCGGTTCGCGGAGTTCCGTGTCCGTCTCCACGCGGGTGGTGAACTCGCCGAAGCGGGGGCTGCGGACGTGGATTCCGTCGGTGGCGAGGGTGCGTGCCGTGTCGGGTCCGGCCAGGCAGATCACGCGGTGGCCGGCGCGGGAGAGCAGAGCGGCGAGCAGGCCGCCTACGCCGCCTGGGCCGAGTACCGCCACGGTGAGGCTGTCGTTCGGCAAGGGTCCCCCTCGGTTGTTTCCGTGATGATCGTTGATCATCACGGGGCTGGGGGATTCAGTCAATCCTAGGGGGAGCTTGCCGAAACCCAAGGGAATGCTGGGACGGGGGGCTGCCGTGCGGGAGTCTGCGCGGTAGCGGGAGACTGGGGGCATGTGCCGCAGCATCAAGACGCTTCGTCCGCCCGTCCTCCCCGAAGAGGCCACCGAGGAGGAGATCCGGGCCGCCGCGCTTCAGTACGTCCGCAAGGTCTCCGGCTTCCGCGCTCCGGCCGCGCACAACCGTGAGGTGTTCGATCACGCGGTGGACGCGATCGCGGAGGCTACGGCCGAGTTGCTGGCGGGGTTGGAGGTGCGGGGAGTGGCTGCTCGGCGGGGCGATTAGGCGGGGGAGGAACCTCCCCTCACTCACCCGTCGCCGAAGTCGCAAGAGGTCGCCGTACCAGATACGCCGCCCCCGCCCCCGCTCCGAACAACGCGAGAACGGACACCGCCGTGGCGAGCCAGTTCGCGCCGAGCCAGTGGGCGCCGAAGTAGCCGAGGGCAACGCTGTACGTGGCCCAGGCGACGCCCGCGAGAACGGACCAGGGGAGGAACTCGCGGACACGGCGATGGGCGGCACCCGCGCCGAGGGAGACGACGGACCGGCCGGCCGGCGCGAAGCGGGCGAGGACGACAAGGGCACCGCCACCACGCGCAAGGGCCGTGCCGAGACGTTCCTGCGCGGCAGTCAGCCGACGCGAGCGGGCGATGGCCCGGTCGAGGCGTTCGCCGCCGCGCCAGGCCAGGCGGTACGCCACGAGGTCACCCAGAACCGAGGCCGTGGCGGCGGAGAGGACCAGCACCAGGATGTCGGGTACGTCATCCGCCACCGCCCCCGTCGTCGTGCCCGCCGCCGCGGCCGTCGCCGCCGCGATGACCAGCACACCGCTCGGCAGAACCGGGACGAAGACGTCCAGGAGGATCGACGCGGCCACGACCGCGTAGACCCATGGGCTGTCCGTCAGCGCCCCCATACTCTCCACCACCGAGAAACAACTCCCCTGACTCCCCCGTGAACCCCCGTTGGCCCGCCGCTGTCGCCGGGGAGCGAAAGGGTGGCCTGTGACAGCCAGACAGCGTACGCCCAGGGTGTGACAGACGGCTCGACGGGGCTCTTGTGTCCGTCACACGCAGTTCATCTCGTCCGCGTGTGAACACTGCGCCGCGCCCCTCCCTCGGACGGCTTCGCAGCGACCTCGTACGACCTCCTGCGGCCTCGTACGACCTCCTGCGGCCTTCGTACGACGACGGCGCCCGTTTCCCCGTACGACGAAGTACGGAGAAACGGGCGCCGCCCCGGAATCACGCCCCGGATCAGGCCGCGACCGGCGCCCGGTTCGAGGCGCGCTCGCCCTCGGACGCGGACGAGCGCCTGGCGAGAAGCTTGTCCAGGCCGAGCGCACCGGAACCGGTGAAGATCAGCAAGAACATGGCCCAGCAGAAGAGCGCCGCGGCCTCGCCGCTGTTCTCCATCGGCCACAGGGCGTTCGGCTGGTGGACCTTGAAGTACGCGTACGCCATGGCGCCGGAGGCGATGAACGCCGCGATGCGGGTGCCGAGGCCCAGCAGGACCAGGCCGCCGCCGACGAGTTCGATGACGGCGGCGTACCAGCCGGGCCAGGTGCCCGCGGAGAGGGTGCCGCCCTGACCGTCCGCGCCGCCGAGGACACCGAAGAACTTGGCGGCGCCGTGGCAGACGAAGAGCAGGCCGATGACGATGCGGAATAAGCCGATGGCATAAGGCTGGGCGCTGTTGAGGCGACCGGTCATATGGGGGACTCCTTGGGTCTGGTTTCCCGGTCCCTCATGAGGACCGGTGGGGACGGATACCGACTGGTAACCCCACGCTAGACAGTCCTAATCTATTGTTGCAAGTTCAACATTCGGCCATGGTTCGGCTTCCGTTCGCGGTTCCGTTTCGGCGTACGCGGCACGCAGGACCGCCCGCGCCACCGCGTCCGCGTCCGACAAGGTGACCGAATCCACCCCCGGCCTGGCCCCGGCCGCCGTCACCCAGTGCACCCCCTCCGTGGGCACCCCGAAGGCGAACCGGCGTGGATGCGCGGCCCCTTGGCGGTCGATCAGACGGTACGGCCGCGGTGTTACGTCGACCCCTCCGGTTGTGTAACCGTCCACCGTGTGCGGACGGCACTGCCCGGCCCTCAGCAGCCCGGCCAGGAGCTTGTCCGCGGTGCGCCGCAGATCCGGTTCCGGTAGCCGCGCCTCCACCAGGGCCGTCACGCGCACGGCCGAGCCCGGCACCTCCGGCGAGCACGCCAGCCATGCCCCGCCCTCCGGCCGCACTTCCAGCCGGGGGCCGAGCACCTCCAGCACGCCCGCCTCGATCAGCGCCGCCATCTCCTCGATACGGCGACGGGGCGGGCCGATCGACAGGAACGCGTTGAGCGGGGTGTACCAGCAGTCCAGGTGATCGCGGCGCGAGGTTCCGGTCAGCCCTCTGTGGTCGACGATCTGGCGGAGCTCGTTGCGCAGGTCCCGCAGCACGTCGAGGGCCGCCTTGACGGGCCCCTCCACATTGCCCAGCGCCGCTTGGGCCGCGTCCTCACGCAGATACGCCAGCAGCCAGCTCCGCCACCCTTCGGGGCCGTCGAACGTCCGTCCGGCGTACGGCCGCGACACCCGCTCCCAGGACCAGCGGTCGGCTTGCGCGATCCCGAACTCGTCGAGTACGGCGGCCTCTTGGGGACTGCGGTGGGAGGTGGCGAGAAAACGCTCCCGGAAGGAGGGCCGGGAGGACGAGCGGGAGGAGGGCCGGAAGGGAGGGCGGGAGGCGGAAGTCTCCAACAGGCGCTCGTAATAGACCGTTTCCACCTCCTTCGCCACCAACGGCCATATCTCCGGCAGGAATTCGGGCGCCTCCCCGGAGTCCGCGCGCTTGCGGAAGCCCGCGACCACCTCGGGCGTGAGGACGAGCGGCGTGTGACGGCCGAACGGGCCCTTGGCGTTGTCGCCGCGCGCCTGGTACGGGACGCCGCGCCGGGAGCCCGCGTACAGGCGTGGCTCGCGGCCGGAGGGGACGTATCGCAGCCCCTGCGGACCGGATGCATGGGATACGAAGCGGCCGCCCCGTCCGGTCGTCAGCAGGGCCATGTGGTCGAAGAAGTTGAGGCCGAGGCCGCGCAGGAGGACCGGTTCGCCGGGGGCGACGGGGGAGAGGTCGACGTCGGCCGGATTGGCGGGCGGGATGTGGCACAGGCCGTGCCGGGCGGCGTACTCGGCCAGGCGGTGCTCCGTCCGGTCCGGGACCGTCGGCAGGTGGCCCTGGGCGAGGACCACGGCGGCGAGGTCCGTCAGGGTGCGGCCCGTGGCGAGGGTGAGGGTCTGGCGGCCGTCGGGGCCATCGGGGCCGTCGTCCAGCCGTACCGCGCGCGTCGGGTGCACCTCGACCCGGACCTCGGGCGGGGCCCCGCGCATCACCTGGGCGAAAAACCACTCCAGGTAGCGGCCGTAGTGGGCGCGGGTCGGGTACTCGTCGGGGCCCACCTCGCCGTCCGCCCACTCGTGGAGGCTCGGCCCCGGACGTATCGGCCCCGAGCAGTCCACGCTCTCGTCGGTGAAGAGGGTCACCTGCGAGGCCACGGTGTTCATCAGCAGATGCGGCGACTGCGCGGTGCGCCAGACCCGGCCGGGGCCCGGCGGCGCGGGATCGACGATGTGGACCGTCAGACGCGTCCCGGGGCGGAGCAACTCGGGCGCGGAGGCGCAGAGGCGTTCCAGGACGCTCGTACCGCGTGGTCCCGCGCCGACCAGGGCGACGGAAACGGGGGTGGGAGCTGCGGACAGGGACAAAGCGGGTGTCTCCCGTTGCGTGGGGCGTGGGGGTGGACCGCCGGTGGAAGCGGACGGTCCGCCTCATCATGCCGTCGCGCACGGTGGGAGCCGAGCCCTGGAGCGGATTAGGAGCGCCGGGTGTGGGATGCCTCACGAGCATCACGGGCAACGTATGCAATACGGCCATTGGGGGACGAGTGCGGGGTTATGGGGAGTCGGCGGCCTGGGGTTGTGGGGGTGTGAGGACGGACTCCGCCTTCGTCTCCAGCCGGGCCCTCCCCGCCCTCCCGGCCTTGCCCGCCTTGCCTCCGCCCCGCCTCACCCGCGCCTGTTCGAGTCGCAGCCGTGCCGAACGGCCGTGCAGGGTCAGGGTCATGAGCTGGTTGCCGAACCAGGGGCCGCCCGTGCGGCGCCAGTCGAGGGAGGGGCGGGCGCCGCGCCCGTGCCGCTCGAACCAGCGGCCGAGGACCCGCCCGAGGTTGCTCCAGCCGAAGCGGAAGCCGAGGCGGATCGAGAGCGGGATGGAGTTGTGCACGGGGGAGCAGGTCAGCTGGAGCACACGGGCGGTCGGGGCCGGGGCGTCCGCGGGCCAGGAGGGTTCGGCCAGGTAGGCGTGGTGGACGTCGCCGGAGAGCACGAGCACGGTCGCCGGTGCCTCGGGCCCCGAGCCGGCCTCGGCGATCAGCCGCGCCAGCGCCTCGAAGGACGCCGGGAAGGCCGCCCAGTGCTCCAGGTCGGCCCGTCTGCGCAGGTCTTCGCCGAACCGCGCCCAGCGCGCCCCGCGTTCACCCCGGCACAGGGCGGCGTTCCACGCCTCGGCGTCGTGGACGAGGTGGGGGAGCAGCCAGGGCAGGGAGGTGCCGATGAGGAGGTGGTCGTACGAGCCCGGGGTGTCCAGCGCCTGCTGCCGCACCCAGGCCGCCTCCTCGGGGTCCAGCATCGACCGGCGCTCCTCGTCCAGCACCCGCGCGGCCCGGGTGTCCACCATCAGCACGCGTACGCGCCCGAAGTCGCGGCGGTAGCTCCAGCGGAATCCAGCAGGGGCCGGCGCGCAGCGCCGTCGTTGAGGGGCGGTGGTCGGGTGACGGGTGGGCGGGTCCTGGTCGGCCCGGGCGGCGTACGCGCGCAGGGCGTCCGTGCCGTCGGGGGTGGCGCGGACGGCGGCGTACAGCGGGTCGGCGGCCAGTTCGGACGGCGGCAGATTGCCCAGGTGCTGGTGGACCCAGTACGACATCAGCCCGCTCAGCAGCCGCTCGCGCCACCAGGGCGTGGTCCGTATGTCGGCGAGCCAGGAGGCGCTGGTGTTCCAGTCGTCGATGACGTCGTGGTCGTCGAAGATCATGCAGCTGGGGACGGTGGAGAGCAGCCAGCGGACTTCGGGGTCGAGCCAGGATTCGTAGTAGAGGCGGGTGTACTCCTCGTAGTCCGCGACCTGGTCGCCGGGCGGATCGGAGAGGTCGCGGCGGGCGGCGAGCCAGCGTCGGGTGGCCTTGGAGGTCTCGTCCGCGTAGACCTGGTCGCCCAGCAGCAGGAGCACGTCGGGGCGGTCGGCGCTCGGGTCGGCGGCGAGGCGGGCCGCCAGGGTGTCCAGGGCGTCCGGCCCGACGGGGTCGTCCTCGTCGGACGGAGGGGCCGCCCAGCGACAGGAGCCGAAGGTGACCCGGACCGGGTCCCCGTCGGCGGGGGTGTGGATCTCGGAGGGTGGGAAGGGGGAGTCGGGCGGCGGCCAGACGGGGGTGCCGTCCAGGAGGACTTCGTACGCCGATGCCGTACCCGCCTCCAGACCGGTCACCGGGATCAACGCGTAGTGGTGCCCGGCGACTTGGAACGTACGGGCCTCGCCGCGCGCTCCACCGGCGCACCGCACCTCGGCCGTACACGGACGGCTCGTCTCGACCCATACGGTCGCGGACGAGCCGTCCGTGTACCTCAGCAGTGGCCCCAGGCGCAGCCCCGCCATCGGCGATCACCCCCCTTTCTCTGGTCGCCCCGTACGGTACGGAACGACGGGGGTGGGCGGGGAGGTTCCGGCTATCCGGATGATCGCGTCGGGCGGGGGTGGGGGGAAGACCTGGGCCCCGCCGAAGGTGGGGAAACGATTCAGCAGTTGTTGAGGTAGCTGGTGAGCGCGCTCTTCTCGGCGGAGTCGACCGAGAGGTCGTAGTAGTACTTCACATGGACCCAGGCGCGGACGTACGTGCAGCGGTACGCGGTGCGCGAGGGCATCCACTCCGCCGGGTCCTTGTCACCCTTCGACTGGTTCACGTTGTCGGTGACGGCGAGGAGTTGCGGGCGGGTCAGGTCGTTGGCGAAGGACTGGCGGCGGGAGGTCGTCCAGCCGCTGGCGCCGGAGTCCCAGGCCTCGGCCAGCGGGACGAGGTGGTCGATGTCCACGTCGGAGGCGGCGTACCAGGTGGCGCCGTCGAACGGGGAGTACCAACTGCCGCTGGTGGCGGCGCAGGTGGAGCTGGTGACGACGTTCGTGCCGTCGCGCATGAGGACCGTCTCGCGGGTGTTGCAGGTGCCGCTGATGGTGATCCAGTGTGGGAAGAGGCTGCGGCTGTAGCCGGTGCGGTTCTCGGTCGCCACGGTCAGCGAGGCGAGGTAGGAGCGGGCGGTGGAGGCGCTGACCGGGGTCGGCAGCGCGGCGGAGGCGCTCGGGCTGTTGAAAAGTCCGGCCATGGCTATCAAACCGGTGACGGCGGCGAGTACACTGAGCCGTCGACGCGCGTAGACCTTGCGCATGCGAACTCCTTCGGGGTGCAGGGCTCTCGGGGGTGCGAGCTGCGAGCAACCGAACTCTCGCGGCGACCTGTTTCCGGCAGATGAGCGTCGGGTGAGAAGTTAATGGCGTGCGCATGACAGAACAAGGTGTCGGGGCGCACAGGTTCTTCATGCCTTTCGGCATGCTTTTCGGCGTACGGGGCTGACGTGACCGTTCGGTGAGAGTCGCCCGGGCGGGAGCGAAGCTCTCTCCGGTGCCCCTGCGGCGTCCGTGCGGGCGTCCCGTACGATGGTCGGCGCAGAAGGGGAGTAGCTCTTCGCCGGGATCGTCGACATACTGCTCAGCTCAGCTGGGCCGGCGCCCGGAGGCAGGCCTCGGTCGGAAGACCGGTGGCCGGCCAGCGAGACCTTCGGCAAGCAGTGCACCGCCTGAGCCCTTCGGTTCGGGTGACCGTTTGCGCTGCCGTGCCGAAGTGTCGTGTCAGCGATCGGTCGACGGACCGGCGGACGGTTCTCTCGGTGGGGCAGCCCGACCGATTGAGGAACCCTTGATCAGCTTCAGCGTCACGGCGCTCGTCTTCGGCGTCGTCTTCCTCGCCGAACTCCCCGACAAGACCGCCCTCGCCGGGCTCGTCCTCGGCACCCGGTACCGAGCCTCGTACGTCTTCGCGGGCGTCGCCGCCGCCTTCGCGGTTCATGTTGCGCTGGCCGTGGCGGCGGGCAGTGTGCTGACCCTGCTGCCGCAGCAGATCGTCCAGGCGCTCACGGGGGTGCTCTTCCTCGGTGGCGCGGCGATGCTGCTGATGAAGAAGGACGAGGACGAGGAGGAGATCCGCGAGCCCGGGAACCAGAGCTTCTGGAAGGTCTCGGGGGCCGGTTTCATGCTCATCCTGGTCGCCGAGTTCGGAGACCTCACCCAGATCATGACGGCGAACCTGGCCGCCCGCTACGACGATCCGCTGTCCGTGGGGCTGGGCGCGGTGCTCGCGCTGTGGGCCGTGGCCGGGCTCGGGATCGTGGGCGGCAGGGCGCTGATGAAGAGGGTGCCGCTGCGGCTCATCACGCGGATCGCGGCCGTGGTGATGCTGGGGCTCGGGGGGTGGAGCCTGTACGAGGCGGTGGGGGGCTGAGGGGTCGCGTCCGTGTGGATGGGGGCTGAGGGGCCGCGTCCGTGTGGGTGGGGCGTGCTGGTCCGGTGAAGGCGCTGAAGGGGTAGGTCGAAAGTGGTGGCTTTTACGCGGGCTGTTTTGTATCGTGGAGGAACAAAGTGGCTCCCGCCCGCACTCCCTGACCGGCGGGCGGGACCACCTTGTCCCCCGAGGGGCCGGAAGCGGCCCCTTTCCCGCGTTCCCGTTTCCCGCGTTCCCGCGCACTGGAGCCTGCCGATGACGGCCACCACCGTTCTCACCGCCCGAGCCCTTCTGCTGGACATGGACGGCACCCTCGTCAACTCCGACGCCGCCGTCGAACGCATCTGGCGACGCTGGGCCGACCTGCACGGGCTGGACGGCGACGAGGTCATGAAGGTGGTGCACGGGCGGCAGGGATACGCGTCGATGGCGGAGCTGCTGCCGGACCGGCCCATGGAGCACAACCTCGCGGACAACGAGCGGATGCTCGCCGAGGAGACCGCGGATGTGGACGGGGTGGTGGAGATTCCCGGCGCCACGGCCTTCCTGGCCTCTCTCGCGGGGCTGCCGCACGCCCTGGTGACCTCCGCGGACGTGGCTCTCTCCACCGCGCGCATGGCCGCCGCCGGGCTGGCGTTCCCCGAGGTGCGGATCACCGCGGAGTCCGTGGGGGCGAGCAAGCCGGACCCCGAGGGGTTCCTGAAGGGCGCCGCCGAGCTGGGTGTCGCTCCTGAGGACTGTGTCGTCTTCGAGGACTCCGCGGCAGGCATCTCGGCGGGGCGCTCCGCGGGGATGCGTGTGGTGGGGGTCGGGCCTCGGGCCGGGCTCCACGGGCCGGATGTGCTTGTGCCGGACCTTACGGAGGTGCGGGTCGAGGCTGTTGGGGGCGGCTTGATACGGGTGTGTATCGGCTAGTGCCCCGGCAGGCGACGTTTGCCCGTCAAGGAGCGGCGTCCGGTGCGTGCTCTCGGCGTGCCGGCCGGAAGTCCTCGTACTGGACGTACTTGGGCTTTCGGCCGGTGCGGCGAGTGGGGGCACCTCCCACGCCCTTAAGGCAGTGGGGGAGCGTGCCGGGCGTCGCGACGGGGCGAACGTCGCCTGCCGGGGCACTAGGGGGCGAGGCGGCCCGCCTCCCGTGCCGCTGCCGCCGTCCGGGGAACGGGGACGGTGGGGGCCGGTCCCGGGAGCGGTCCCCACCGTCCCGCGCGAGCGCGTGAGGCGGCTCAGGCGCCGGCCTTCGGCCCTGTCTGCTCGATCACCTCGAAGGTCCATACCGTCGCGCCGCTGGCGGCCGGCTTCGGGCGGTCGCCGCCGCCCTGGTGGGCCTCCTTCATCGGGCCCGCCATCCACGCCTGGAACGACTCCTCGTCGCGCCAGCGCGTGTAGACGAGGTAGTTGTCCGTGCCGTCCACCGGACGGAGCAGCTCGAACCATTCGAACCCGTCGGAACTCTCGACCACCCCGGCGCGGGAGGCGAACCGCTTTTCGAGAACCTCACGCTGTTCGGCGGGAACGGTGAGGACGTTGACCTTGACGATGCTCATGAGCTAATCCTGCACGACGGGCTCCGAAGAGCTCCCCGCGGCCTGCTGCAGCTGTTCCGCCGGGGACTCCGAAGCACTGCCGGCGGCCTGCTGTCGCGGGTCCGCCGTCTCCGCCTCCAGTTGCTCCCTCGTCGGCTCCCCGTAGACGCCGGACTCGTCGTCGAGGATGGCGCGGCTGACCTGGTAGCTGCGCACGGCGTCCTCGACCTCGCGGGTGAAGTTCCCGTCGGCCTCGTCGCTGTAGAGGCCCAACTGGCCCAGACGGAGCTGGAGTTCGGTGACCTCGGGGCCCTCGTCGCCGAAGCGGAGGGCCAGGTCGACGGCCGACTCGCTGGGGCCGGGGGACGTGGTGCCGGTGGCCTCCGGAGTGGACGGCGCCGAGGTCGGGTCGGCCGAGCGTGACGGGGCCGACGAGGCGCTCGGGGCGGCCTGGCGTGTCGGGCTCGCGCTGGGCGACGCCGTGGGACTCCTCTCCGGCGCCGACGGTGACGGCGTGGCCGGCGACGTCGTCCCGGGCGGCTCCACCGACGCCGCGCCTTGCCCGGACGCCGTGTCCGGCACGCTACCCCGCACGTCCTCCGGCCCCGCGCCGTTCCGCTCGGGTCCGTCGTACGAGAACAGACCGCCGGCGAATCCCGCGACGGCCACCACTCCTACGACGGCCCCCGCGCCGGCCAGGAGCACGTTACGGCGCCGTCGCCAGGGACGCCGGGAGGGTTCCCCGGAGTTGGATACGGACCCGGATACGGAGTCGGAGCCGGAGGGGGGTGGTGGGACACCGGGCTCGGGGGGTAGGAGTGCCTCCCCGCCTGTCGGCTCCCCGAAGAGCTGTACATCCGCGGCGCTCGGCTCCCCCGCCACGGCGCCCACCGTGGGCAGGGCGACCGTGGGGACACCGTCGGCGTCCTTCCCCGAAGCCCCGCCGCCCCCGCTGGTCTCGCCGCGCCCGTCGGCCCCGGACCCCTCGCTCCCCCTGGCCTTGCTCCCCGCGGCCCCTTCCCCCTCTAACTCCACATAGGGCCGTATTCGTAGCGGATCGAAGTCCTCCGCGGCCGCGGCCTCCGCCGTACGGGTGTCGAGGTGGGCGTCGGACGCGCGGCGGGCGCAGTCGCAGGCCGGGCTTCCGTCGGAGGCCCGGGGGGTGCCGCACTCCGGGCAGAGGTGGCCGTTCGATTCATTCACGCGCGTTGGTCCTTCCCCGTGTGAACTTCAGAGATTATGCAGATCTTGCGCACACAATCTCCCGGGCGCCCCCAGGAACCCCGGATTCCGAAAGGACTCAACAGGCCATACCCGGTCACAACGGCCAGGATGGAAGCGCACACTGGAAAGGCCGTACGAACAGGCCGTACGAACAGTACGAGCCGCACGAGACCGAGCCCCTCGGCCCTCGGGAGGTCCGCATGACGGACGGCACCACCGGACACACGACCGGTGCCGCGCGCCGCGGCAGCGCGACCGCCGACCATGTGAACGGCGGTGTCCTCGTCTCCATCGGGGCCCTGCTGCTGGGCATGCTGCTCGCCGCGCTCGACCAGACGATCGTGTCGACGGCGCTGCCGACCATCGTGAGCGAACTCGGCGGCATGGAGCACCTGTCGTGGGTGGTCACCGCGTACATACTGGCCTCGACCGCGGCAACTCCGCTGTGGGGCAAGCTCGGTGACCAGTACGGGCGCAAGAGGCTGTTCCAGACGGCGATCGTCATCTTCCTCGTCGGCTCGGCGCTGTGCGGAATGGCGCAGAGCATGGCCGAGTTGATCGCGTTCCGGGCCGTTCAGGGGCTCGGGGGCGGCGGGTTGATGGTGCTGTCGATGGCGATCGTGGGGGACATCGTCTCGCCGCGTGAACGAGGCAAGTACCAGGGGCTGTTCGGGGCCGTCTTCGGGGCCAGCAGTGTGCTCGGGCCGTTGCTCGGGGGGCTGTTCACCGAGCATCTGAGCTGGCGGTGGGTCTTCTACATCAACCTGCCCGTCGGTGTCGTGGCGCTCGCCGTGATCGCCACCGTGCTGCGCGTTCCGAGGCGTTCGGAGCGGCACGTCATCGACTACCTCGGGACCTTCCTCATCGCCTCCGCCGCCACCTGTCTCGTCCTGGTCGCCTCCCTCGGCGGTACGACCTGGGGCTGGGGCTCGCCGCAGATCATCGGACTGGCGGTGCTGGGGGCCGTCCTGGCCGTGGTGTTCGTCAGGGCCGAGCGGCGGGCCGCCGAACCCGTCCTCCCCCTCAAGCTCTTCCGCATCCGCACCTTTACGCTCGCCGCCGTCATCAGCTTCGTCGTCGGCTTCGCGATGTTCGGGGCGATGACGTATCTGCCGACGTTCCTGCAGGTCGTGCAGGGCGTGTCGCCGACGATGTCCGGGGTGCACATGCTGCCGATGGTCGTCGGCATGCTGCTGTCGTCCACGGTGTCGGGGCAGATCGTCAGCCGGACCGGGCGCTGGAAGGTGTTCCCCGTCGCGGGTACGGCCGTCACGACGCTCGGGCTGCTCCTGCTCCACCAGCTGGACACGGGCAGCGCCACGGGTGAGATGAGCGCGTACTTCTTCGTCTTCGGGCTCGGGCTCGGGCTGGTCATGCAGGTCCTGGTGCTCATCGTGCAGAACGCTGTGTCGTACGAGGACCTGGGCGTCGCCACCTCGGGGGCGACCTTCTTCCGGTCCATCGGGGCCTCGTTCGGGGTGGCGATCTTCGGCACGGTCTTCGCGGGCCGCCTCGGGGACAAGCTGACGGGCGCGCTCAGCGGTGTCCGGCTCCCGGCCGGGGTCACCCCCGACACGCTGGCGGCGGACCCGCGCGGTATCGACGAACTGCCGGCCGCGCTGCGCCCGCCCGCTCTGGATGCGTACGCCACCTCCATCACGGACGTCTTCGTCTACGCGGCTCCCGTCGCGCTCCTCGGCTTCGTACTGGCCTGGTTCCTGCGCGAGGACCCGCTGCGGGCATCGGTGACGGCGCCGGACGCCACGCAGACGCTGGCGAGCAACCCGGTCGAGCGGTCGTCGTACGACGAGGTGTGCCGGGCGCTGTCGGTGCTGGGGTCGAGGGAGGGGCGGCGGGAGATCTACGAGACGATCACCGCGCGGGCGGGGTACGACCTGTTGCCGGCGGCGAGCTGGCTGTTGCTGCGGATCAGGAGATACGGGTGGGCCGAGCCCGGGGTGCTGGCCGAGCACAGTGCCGTACCGCTGAACGTGATCATCGCCGCGGCGCGGCAGGTCGAGGAGCGGCGGCTGGCTCGGCGGGAGGGTCTGGACCTGGTCCTGACCGATAGCGGGAGGGAGGCCGCCGACGGGCTTGCCAAGGCCCGAGAGGAGTCTCTCGCCGAACTCCTCGGCGACTGGTGGGGGCCGGACCGGCCCACCGATCTGGTGGAGCTGGTGGCTGAGCTGAACGCCGAGATGTGCGGGTCGGACGCGGAGCGGCCGCGTGATGGTGGGGCGGGCCGTGGGGTCGGCGGGGCGGCCTGAGCCGATGCCGTCGGCGGGGGCCCGGGTGTGTTTTCGCCCCCGCCGCCCCTACCCGTCCCATCCTCCAGGGGCTGCCGCCCCTTCGACCCCGCCTGGGGGGTGGGGACAGTTCGGGTGGGTGGGGGGGGGGGGGGGGGGGGCCGGGGGGGCCCCCGGGGGGGGGGGGGGGGGGGGGGGGGGGGGGGGGGGGGGGGGGGGGGGGGGGGGGTGGGGGCGGGTGGGTGGTGGGTCGGCCTGAATGGCCTCGTCCTCAAGCGCCGGACGGGCTGGAGGGCGCTGGCCTGGGCTGAAAAGGCTGGCGTGGGGTCGGAGGGCTGGCGCGAGGCCCGGGGCCGGGGAGGCTGGTGCGGGGCCGGGGAGGCTGGTGCGGTGGTGGAGAGGGCTGGCGTGGGGCCGGAGAGGCTGGCGGGGCGGTGGAGAGGGCTGGCGCGGGGCTGGTGAAGTTTGGTGTGGCTGATGGGTGCTGGCATGGACTGGAGCCGCGCCCCGTCAGGGGCGCGGGGAACTGCGCGACCAGCCACAGACCACCCGCAGCTTCCCGACAACCCGAAGCACCCCCAGTGGGACCAGTGGGACCAGTGGGACCTGGGGCGTAGCTCCGGTGGGGTCGGAGGGGCTGGTGGGCGCCGCCCGGGACGGGGGGCGTTTGAGGGGGGTCCTGTTGGCAACCCGGTCGGGGAACCGGCCCACTGGGCCGAGAAGCCCGGAAGGTATCCATGTCCACAGGCGTGATCATCACTCTGATTGTGATCGCGGCGGCTGTCGTCGTTGTTGCGGCCGTCCTGATCCTGCGTACCCGAGGAGAGCGGGGCGGCAGCCGTGGGCTGCGGCGGCGCTTCGGGTCCGAGTACGACCGGGCCGTCGCTCGCCACGACGGCGACGAGAAGGCCGCCGAGCACGAGCTCGCGGAGCGGGTGGAGAAGCACGGCCGGCTGGAGACACGGCCGCTGGAGCCCGAGGAGGGCGAGGAGTACGCGGCCCGCTGGACGGCCGCCCAGGAGCACTTCGTCGACTCGCCACGGGAGGCGGTCGCCGAGGCGGACCGGCTGCTCGGCGAGCTGGCGAGCCGGCGCGGCTTCCCGGACGGCGACCGCTACGACGAGCAGCTCGACGCCCTCTCGGTGCACCACGCGCACCACGTCCACGGCTACCGCCGGGTGCACCGCGCCGCGCACGCCGGTGCGAGCGGCGAGGCCGAGAACCGTGCGGGAACGGAGGAGATGCGCGAGGCCATGATCGAGGCCCGCGCCCTGTTCGACGACCTGGTGGCCCCGAGCCGTCAGGACACCGGCCGCACCGCGAAGGCGGACGGCGGTGAGAAGGCGGACACCGAGCGGGCCGCCCACGCCCGCTCCCGCGGCCGTCGGTCCGGCGGCCGCGTCCACCTGCCGTCGGCGTTCACCAGGCGCCATGCGAAGGGGAGCTGAGGGGGATGGCAGATGACGTGAGGCCCGGCGAGGCCACCGACATCGACACCGATACCGATACCGACATCGACACCGAGGAGACCGTCGCCCGCGAAGGGCCCGGCCCCGTGCCCCGCAAGGACCCCGCCCACACCGGCCACGGTGCCCGCCTCCTGGCCCACGACGAGTGCGACAAGCTCACCCTGCGGCTGCAGCACGCGGTCAGCGGGTTCGTCGACGGGCCCAAGGACTCCGTGGAGGAGGCCGACCACGTCCTGGAGGAGGCCGCCACGCGCTTCACGGACGCCATGACCCAACGGCGCCGCACACTGCGCGCCTCCTGGCAGTCCACCGGCGAGGACAAGCCCACCTCCACCGACACCGAACAGCTCCGCCTGGCCCTGCGGGACTACCGCGAACTCACCGAGCGGCTGCTGCGGATCTAGAGGGATCCAGAGGAATCCAGAGCGGAGAGAAGAGCGGAGAGAGCAGACTGCGAGGCCGCGCCCCAAGTGACCTGGAACCCCCAAGTGACCTGGAGCGCGGCCTCGGCCGGTACGTTCACGCCTCCCGGCGCTCCCGCCACTCCCGTACGACCTCTTCCACCTCGTACGGCTTCATCCCCAGCGGCGGGCCGGGCGGCGGCTTGAGCATCATGTCGCGGATCTTGGCGTTGATCTCGGTGATGATCTTGCGGACGACCCGTTCGGAGGGGGCCGCGTGGGCCGCGGTCAGGGCGTCCTCGGCCTCCTTGCGGAGGGCGAGCGTGGGCGGCAGGACGGACATGCCCTCGCGGGCCATCTTCTGCTTGATCCACCACAGTTCGTCGTACGGCACGCCCGTATCGCTCAGTGGTCTGCCCGCGCCGGGCAGGGCCGCGAACTCCCCGCGGGACTCGGCGTCGCGGATCTGTTTGTCGACGAAGGACTCGAAGCTGACACCAGGTGGCTTGCGTTCGGTCATGAGTCCATTCTGCCGGACCTCGCACAGCCGGACGATCAGGAGAATTATCATGCGGCGGCGGCACGCCAACCGCGCCCTGTGCAGCAACAATTGGACACGGCGAGCGGTCGGCGGCCGCAGGACGGCAACTTGTCAGGACAGCAACTCTGTAAGGAGCGCACGTGCTCGAACTCACCATGGCCACGGTCTCAGGGGCGGACGCCGCGGCGACGGCCGGCATGCAGATGGCCGACGCGCCCAGCGAGCCGGGCACCGTGCTGCGCGTGGGCCGGGACAAGGCCGTGTGCCGTCTGTCGACCCCCGACGACTGGCTGTTCGTCTCGCGGGTCCACCTGGAGTTCCTGTGCGGCCCCGACGGCACCTGGCAGGTCACCTGGCTGCGCGGTTCGCACGCGGACCCCTCCTCGGAGGTGCGCCTGATCCTGAACGGCCAGCAGCCCCAGCCCCTGCCCTACGGCGGGACGGCCAGGCTCCCGTACGGCGGTGCCGGTGAACTCGTCGTCCAGGACCGCACCGCCCCGCGCAGCGTCAACGTGGGCTTCTACCAGGAGGCGTGAGGCCGCGAGGCGTGTGGCACCGGGGTCACCCCAGCACCCGCGCCAGCGCGAACCCGTCGTACCCCTTGCTGCCCACCGTCTGCACCGCCGTGCCGCTCAGCCTCGGGTGCTCGGCGATGAGCTGGAGGGCGGCCCGGGTGCCGCGCACGCTCGGGTCGGTGCTCTCGGCGTCGGTGACGAGGCCGCCGCGTACGACGTTGTCGACCACGATGACCGCGCCGGGGCGGGTGAGCTTCAGGGCCCACTCGACGTAGTGCGGGTTGTTGACCTTGTCCGCGTCGATGAAGACGAAGTCGAACGGCTCGCAGTTCTCGTCGGCGAGCTTCGGCAGGGATTCGAGGGCGGGGCCGACCCGCACCTCGACGATCTTGTCGAGGCCCGCGCGGGCGAGGTTGCGGCGGGCGATGTCGGCGTGCTTGGGGTCGTACTCGAAGGTGATCAGCTGCCCGTCCTCCGGGAGCGCGCGGCCCAGCCAGATCGTGCTGTAGCCGCCGAGCGTGCCGATCTCCAGGATGCGTCGGGCGCCCTGGATCTCGGCGAGGAGCTGGAGCAGTTTGCCCGCGGTGGGCGCGACGTTGATCTGCGGCAGCCCGGCCGCGTCGCTGTCGCGCAGGGCGGCGGTCAGGGCCTCGTCGTGCGGGGCGAGGAGGGCGGAGAGGTAGGCGTCGACATCGTTCCAGGGTTGCGACTCGCTGCTCATGCACCATGCCTTTCGTATACCTAGTTAGATTCGCTAACTAGTGTCGCACAGGGATCGTAACCGGACCCTCCGTGATCCGTCCCCTCTGCGATCTGTGTCGCTGTGTCGCTGTGCCCGCTGTGTCGCGGCTCATGTGATCTGTGATCGGTGATCTGTGATCTGTGTCGCCCCTGCGGATCGGACGCAACCCTTGGCGCACTATCGTCATCCGGACAAAAGCAGGGCGGACGTCAGGTGAAGCACGGATTGCCTGCGTCCCACACTCAGGGGGCTGTGTTCCTTGAAGTGGCTCTTTAGGGTGCTCACAGGGGCGGCACACAGGACTGAACGGGGCGGAGGGCCGACGGGGCGTGGCGAACGCGGAGCAGAGACCGGGTAATGCCTTGGGGGCGGGCACGGCAGACACGGTGCGGGTGCGGCTGGAGGCCGTCCGGGCCGTGCTGTGGCTGGTCGCCGGGGTGCTGGCGGTCCGCCAGGTCGCCGTCGTCCTGAGTACGCCGAAGGGGGAGCGGCTGACGGCCCTGGAGACCTGGGTCGGCCCGAACGGGGTCCTGCATGTGAAGGGCTCGCTGTACGACTCGACGCAGTTCACGGGTACGCCGTTCGGGGGGCTCGTTCTCAAGCCGCTGACCCGTTCGGCGGAACAGGCCCTCGGCTGGGGCTGGACCTTCGGCACCCTCCTGCTGGTCGTCGCCCTGGGTCTGATCGTCGCGCGCGCCCTGCCGAAGCCGGTGAGCCGCCGTACGGCCCTGCTCGCCGCGCCCGTCGCGATCAGCCTGCTGATGCTGTCGCTGCCCGTGCGCAACACGCTCCACCTCGGCCAGACCAGCATCATCCCCGTCCTGCTCGTCGTCGCCGGATGCTTCGCGGTCCGGGGTGAGCGCACCAGCGGGGTGTTCATCGGCGTGGCCGCCGCCTTCCAGCCGACCGTGCTGCTCTTCGCACCGCTCCTGTGGTTCACCGGGCGCCGCCGGGCCGCCGTCACCGCCGGGGCCGCGTTCGCCGCGTGCACCGTGCTGGCCTGGGCCGCGCTGCCGCACGACTCGTACACCTACTGGGTCCACCACCTCGCGGGCGTCGGCCTCGGCGGGCGGGCGGACGACCTCGCCAACCAGTCGCTGCACGGCGCGCTGCTGCGGCTGGGCCTGTCCGGGCCGCTGGAGATCACCCTGTTCCTGGCGCTGGGCGCCACCGTCGGCGTACTCGGCCTGCGGCGGGCCGTGCGCTACGCCCGCGACGGACAGCTGCTGCTCGCCGTCGCGCTCACCGGCTGTGTCGTGGTCGCCGTCTCGCCGACCTCCTGGAAGCACCAGCTGCTGTGGGTGCTGCTCGCGGTGGCCGGCCGGGTCGGCAAGAAGGCCTCCGACCGGTATGTGTGGCCGGTCGCCGTCATCCTCGTGATGACGCTGCCCGCGAAGATGATGCTGCCGAACATGGCGGCCCTGTTCCCCCTGCGCGACAACGTCGTCCTCCTCGCCGCGCTGGCCGCCGCCCTGGTCGTCCCGTTCCTGTCCCGCACCTCACCGCACTACCGGTCCCCGGTCCCGACGCGGTACGCCGACCCGGTCCCCGCCCGCTCGCCGGGCCTCGACGCCCCGGAAGGCACCCCCAGGACCCGCAAGATCCCCATCTCCACCCCCATCCGCATCCCCCTCCTGCCGTTCCTGCGCCGCGTCCTCACCCGCCCGAACCTGCTCCTCGAACTGCTCCTGGTCCGCGTCACGTACGCCGCCTACCAGCAGGTCCGGATCGCGGTGACGGGTGGCCGGGCCACCGCCGAGGAGCACGCGGAGCAGATCCTCTCCATCGAGAAGGCCCTGTTCCTGGACGTGGAGCACTGGGTCAACCACGCGGTGGTGAAGGTCGACTGGCTGCGGGACTTCTTCGACTTCTACTACACGTCGTTCCACTTCGTCGTCCCGCTGTCGGTCCTCGGCGTCCTCTACGTGCGCCGCCCCGCCGACTACCGCTGGGCCCGCTCGTCCCTCGGCTTCGCCACCGTGCTCGCCCTCGTCGGCTTCTGGCTCTACCCGCTGGCGCCGCCCCGCCTGATGCCGGGCCTCGGGATCATCGACACCGTCCACGGCGTACAGGACTTCTCCAAGCCGGACTACGGCACGCTGACCGCGGTCACCAACCAGTACGCGGCGATGCCCTCGCTGCACTTCGGCTGGTCGTTGTGGTGCGGCCTGGTGATCGTGATCCTGGCGCCCAGGATGTGGATGAAGGCGCTCGGCCTGCTGCATCCGTTGTTCACGTTCTCGGCGATCGTGGCGACCGGCAACCACTGGATCCTCGACGCGGTGGGCGGAGCGGTCGTCGTCGCCGCCGGCTTCGGGCTCACGTACGTCCTGCAGGGCCCGCGCGCCCGTACGGCCGTGAAGGCGGCGGAGGTCAGCAGCGGCCCGGCGGACCTGGTGAAGGACCGCACCCCGAGCTGATCCGGCGGACGCCCGGCACGGTCACCGTCGCGGGTTGGGCAGCGGCCCGCTGCTCGCGGCCGCGGCGAGGTCAGGCTGTGGTCGGTTTCGGCTGCGAGCCCCGGGGGAGGCAGGGGCGGGGCGTAGGGGGGATGCCCCTGCCTCCCGCGGGACGGGCCGGCGGCTCCGGGAAAGCCGTCGGCCCGAGTGGGAGGGGGCTCAGCCTGCGGTGACCTGGAGTTCCTTGACGCCGTTGATCCAGGCGGAGCGGAGCCGTCGTGGGTCGCCCACCAGGCGGAGGTTCGGCATGGCGTCGGCGATGGCGTTGAAGATGAGGTCGATCTCCAGGACGGCCAGGGACTTGCCGAGGCAGTAGTGCGGGCCTCCGCCACCGAAGCCGAGGTGGGGGTTGGGGTCGCGGGTGATGTCGAAGGCGTCGGGGTCGTCGAAGACCTCGGGGTCGTGGTTGGCGGAGGAGTAGAAGAGGCCGACGCGGTCGCCCTTCTTGATCTGCCGGCCGCCCAACTCCGTGTCCTGGGTGGCGGTGCGCTGGAAGGAGATGACCGGGGTGGCCCAGCGGACGATCTCCTCGGCGGCGGTGGCGGGGCGCTCCCTCTTGTAGAGGTCCCACTGCTCGGGGTGGGTGAGGAAGGCGTGCATGCCGTGGGTGATGGCGTTACGGGTGGTCTCATTGCCCGCCACGGCCAGCATCAGCACGAAGAAGCCGAACTCGTCGGAGGTGAGGTTGCCCTCGTCCTCGGCCGCGACCAGCGTGGTGACGATGTCCTTGGCGGGGCACTGCTTGCGGTCGGCGGCCATGTTCATGGCGTACGCGAGGATCTCGGTGGCGGCCTCCTGGCCGACCTCCTCCGTGATGGCGTACTCGGGGTCGTCGTACGCGATCATCTTGTTGGACCAGTCGAAGATCTTGGTCCGGTCGTCCTGCGGGACCCCGATCAGCTCGGCGATCGCCTGGAGGGGCAGCTCGCAGGCGACCTGGGTGACGAAGTCGAAGGGCCCGGAGTGCGCGAGGGCGCCCTGCATGATGGAGTGGGCGCGGTTGCGCAGCCGGTCCTCCAGCGCGCGGATGGAGCGCGGAGTGAAACCGCGCTGGATGATCCCCCGGACCCGGGTGTGCTCCGGCGGGTCCATGTTGAGCAGGATCAGCCGCTGGGCGTCGATCGCGTCGCGCTCGATGTGCTCGTTGAACCGGATGATCGCCGTGTTGAGGGTCGAGGAGAACAACTCCGGGTGCGTGGAGACGTACTTGACGTCCGCGTGCCGGGTGACGGCCCAGTACCCGTCGTCCTGGAAGCCCGCGAGGCCCGGCCGCTGCGGGACCCAGTGGACCGGTTCGACGCGGCGCAGCTCGGCGAACTCCGGGAAGGGGATGTGGTCTTGCAGCAGATCGGGATCGGTGAAGTCGAACCCGTCGGGCAGCGCTGGACAGGGCATGGGCAGCTCCAGCCATCTGACGGTCCATCAGAAATAGTGAATCGCCGTGAAGGTAATAACGGGTTCTACAAGTGGCAAGGGGTGCGGCAGCCCGAATTGCGTGCGGGATTCGTGCAGATCACGACTTCGGAGGCTGCACGACCCTTGCGGCGGTGGACGGAGTGTCAGCAGACTGTTTGTCAGAACTAGAACGCGTACTAGTTCTGCGTGGCGGGTGGCCGGGACGCCCGCGCCGCGCGGGTGACCCGAGGAGAGGAACTCCCCATGGCCGCGGAACCCGTGATCGTCGAAGCCGTACGCACCCCCATCGGCAAGCGCGGCGGCGCGCTCGCCAACCTCCACCCCGCCTACCTCCTGGGCGAGACCTACCGCGAACTCCTCGGCCGCACCGGCATCCACGCCGACTGCGTCGAGCAGATCGTCGGCGGCACGGTGACCCACGCCGGCGAACAGTCCATGAACCCCGCCCGCACGGCCTGGCTGACCATGGGCCTGCCCTACGAGACGGCCGCCACGACCGTCGACTGCCAGTGCGGCTCCTCGCAGCAGGCGTCGCACATGGTGGCCAACATGGTCGCGGCGGGCGTCATCGACATCGGGATCAGCTGTGGCGTCGAGGCGATGTCCCGCGTCCCGCTCGGGTCCGGGTCCAAGCACGGGCCGGGGAAGCCGTTCCCGGACGAGTGGAACGTCGACCTGCCCAACCAGTTCGAGGCGGCGGAACGGATCGCCCGCCGCCGGGGGCTGACCCGCCAGGACGTGGACTCCCTGGGCCTCATCTCGCAGGAACGGGCCGCCGCGGCCTGGGCCGAGGAACGGTTCAAGCGCGAGACGTTCGCGGTGCAGGTCCCGACGACGGAGGAGGAACAGCGGGCCGGGCAGGGCATGTGGCGGCTGGTCGACCGGGACGAGGGGCTGCGCGATACGTCGATGGAGGCGCTGGCGGGCCTGAAGCCGATCATGCCTACGGCCGTGCACACGGCGGGCAACTCGTCGCAGATCAGTGACGGTTCCGCCGCCATCATGTGGGCGTCCAAGCGGATGGCGCGGGCGCTGAAGCTGAAGCCCCGGGCGCGGATCGCGGCGCAGGCGCTGGTCGGGGCCGACCCGCACTTCCACCTGGACGGCCCGATCGACGCAACCAAGGCCGTACTGGGCAAGGCCGGCATGTCGCTGAAGGACATCGACCTCGTGGAGATCAACGAGGCCTTCGCTTCAGTGGTGTTGAGCTGGGCCCAGGTCTTCGAGCAGGACCTTGAGAAGGTCAACGTCAACGGGGGCGGGATCGCGCTCGGGCATCCGGTGGGGGCCACCGGGGCTCGGCTGATCACCACCGCGCTCCATGAACTGGAGCGCCGTGACAAGGAGTTCGCGCTGATCACGATGTGCGCCGGGGGTGGGCTGGCCACCGGGACGATCATTCAGCGGCTGTAGCGGGCAGCCGGGGAGTGGGTAATTGGCAGCTTTGGCTCATGCCGAGTTGCCTGCGGGCCTGGTGGCGGGGGTCGGCTGTTGAGCCAAAGCTGCCAATTGCTGCCTACACAGCGGAGGCCGCGGACCAGTCGACGAACGCCGTGAAGGCGGCGGGGGTGACGGTGAGCGCCGGGCCCGTGGGCATCTTGGAGTCGCGTATGGCGATGGTGGTGGCGCAGGGGGGTTCGGCGATCTCGACGCATTCGCCGCCCTGGTCGCTGCTGTACGTCGACTTGCGCCAGGCCAGGGGGCCGAGGGGTGCGCACTCGACGCAGTCGCCGCCCTGGTCACTGCTGTAGCTGGACTTACGCCACCGGGCCCCGGTCGGGATCGAGTTGCTCGCCATACCGTTCCTCCATCACGCGCCGGATCAGCTCCGCCGAGTCCCTGAGGGAGAGCGCGGCGGCTCGGAGATGATCGTAACGGAGCGAGCAGTCCTTGACGGTGTCCGGATTGGCGGTCGGATGCCCGCTGCCGTAGCCCTCGGTGTAGACGATGGTCGGATCGCTCGCGAAGCGGAAGAGGGTGAACGAGCCTGTCAGTCCCGCGTGCGCTCCGACCGAGAACGGCAGCACCTGGATGTTGATCCGGGGGGTGTCCTCGAACGACAACAGGTGGGCCAGTTGCTCCCGCATGGTCTCCGGGCCGCCGATCTCCTGGTACAGCGCGGCTTCACTGATGATCGCCCACAGGATCGGCGGCTCCTTCTTCTCGAAGATGCGCTGACGGGCGAGCCGTACGGCGGTGCGGTCGTCGAGGTCGGTCTGGTCCAGCGCGCCGAGCACGGCACGCACGTACCCCTTGGTCTGGAGGAGACCGTGGATCATGTGCGTCTGGAAGGTGCAGACCTCGACCGCCCGCGTCTCCAACTCCGCCACCTGTTGGAACCAGGCCGGAAGTTGACTGCGCAGCACCAGCTCGACGAGCCGGGAGAACGAGCCGCCCGTCCCCAGCGCCGCGTCCACCCGCTCGCTGAACTCCGGTGTCGGAACCTTCCTCGCCGTCTCGATCTGCCCGATCAGCGAGCCCGTGTAGTTGAGGATGTCCCCGAGCTGCCGCAGTGTCAGCCCGGCGGCCTCACGATGTCGCCGTAGCTCGTAGCCGTAGAAGTCGAGCGGCGAAGCGCCCGGGTCGAGGACGTTGATATGGGTCACGCGCGGTCCCCTCTCGCTCAACTCGGTCCACTGCGGAACCGGTTGTATCCGTTCTGTAGCCGAGGGTAGTTGCGCGTGGTCAGTCTTGTGGTGTGAACGGATACTTCCCCCCATCCTGCTGGGCATTCGCCCCGTCCAGTACTCCATGCGCCTCACCGTCGGCGAGCACTCCGCACGCCATATCCGCCGTATCGCCCGCTCCTTGCTGGACGAGTGGGACATGGCGGAGCTGACCGACGCCGTTGAACTCGGCGTGACCGAGCTCGTCGCCAACGTCGTACGCCATGTCCCGGACCGGCGCTGCGCGCTGCTGATGCTGCGGCAGGAGGCGGGAGTCCGGGTGGAGGTGGCGGACGGGTCCGCTCGACTTCCCGTCACTCCAGACGACTTGTCGCTGGAGGGGGAGGGAGGCCGAGGACTTGTGCTGCTGGACGCGGTGGCAGGCAAGTGGGGGGTGGAACCGAGGGGTGGAAGCGGCAAGGTGGTGTGGTTCGAGTGCTGGACTTCGCGGGGTAATGTCCTCGGCCCTCCCTGATGCGTCTGAGGCCGAGAACGACTGGTGAGACTTCAACAAAGCTGAACTCTTCGCTATCTTGGCTCGCGCTCCTTCGTTCGGCATCCCCCAACACCCCCCACTTTGAACGGAGTTCGCGTGCCGAGACGTCTTGCCACGGCTTGCACGGGCAGTGTCCTCGCGACGGTCCTGCTTCTCACCTCCCAAAGCGGTATATCCACCGCGTCCACCTCCGCCCCCGTCCCCGGCCCAGCCCCATCCCCAACCCCCGCCTCCTCCGCCACTCCCACCGCTCCGGCGGAGTTGGAGGGCAAGCGGTTCACCCTCGTCACCGGAGACGTCGTCACCGTGGAGGCGTCCGGTGACGGGGCCCGCGTCGATGTCGAGCCGGCCCCGGGCCGCGAGCGCGTCGGCTTCCTGCGTACGACGACGGGCGAGGACGACTTCAGCGTCATACCGACCGACGTGGCCCCGTTGGTCGCCTCCGGCCAGGTCGACGAACAGCTCTTCAACCTCAGCGCGCTGGAACGTTTCGGCTTCGACGAGGCGGCCGACGACGCGGCCGATGACAGGGGCGACGGCACCCGGCGCCACGGCGGCCTGCCGCTGATCATCCGGCACAGCGGTGAGCGGCTGCCCGCGGCCACGCGCTCCGAGGCCGTCGCGCGGGAAACCGTCGCCCTGGAGTCGATCGACGCCACCGCCGTGACCCGTCCGAAGGACGACCGGGGCGAGCTGTGGCGGACCCTCGCCGCCCCCGCGAGGAGCGGGGCGGGCGGACTCCGTTCCGTCGTCGAGAACGTCTGGCTGGACACCCCGGTCGAACTCACCGACGCACGGAGCGCGGCGGGCGACGAGCCGGAGACCACCCCGGAAGGGGACGTCGCCGTCAGCGACCTGGTCGGGCAGATCAACGCGGACGGCGCCGGGGCCCGCGGCCTGGACGGCAAGGGCATCCGCATCGCCGTCCTCGACACCGGCGTACGGGCCACCCACCCCGACCTGGAGGACCGGGTCTCGGCGTCCGAGAACTTCATCACCTGGGACGACGAGACCGGCGACGTCGACGGTCACGGCACGCACGTCGCCGGAATCATCGCCGGTACGGGCGCCGCCTCCGAGGGGAAGTACGCGGGCGTCGCGCCCGGCGCCGAGATCCTCAGCGGGCGCGTGCTGTCCGGCCCTCTCGGCTCCCTCTCGCACATCATCGACGGCATGGAGTGGGCGGCCGACCAGGGCGTCGACATCGTCAACATGTCCCTCGGCTCGACCGCGTTGAGCGACGGCACCGACCCCTGGTCGCTGGCCACCGACGCGCTGCTGGAGCAGGGCGTGCTCCCGGTCGTCTCGGCCGGCAACAGCGGCTCGGGCTCCTTCACCGTCTCCGCGCCGGCCGCCGCCGAGGGAGCGCTGGCCGCGGGCGCGGCCGGAGGAGACGGCACGATCGCGAGCTTCTCCAGCCGCGGTCCGCTGTTCGGCAACTACGCGGTCAAGCCCAACGTCAAGGCCCCCGGCGTCGCCGTGACGGCGGCGCGCGCCATCGGCACGTCCATCGGCGACTTCGACCGTGAGGGACCCGAGGGGCCGGTCGACGACAACTACACCCGCCTCTCGGGTACGTCGATGGCGGCGCCCGCGGTCGCCGGCGCGGCGGCCCTCGTCATGCAGGCCCACCCCGACTGGACGCCGCGGCAGGTGGCCCGGGCCCTCGTCTCCAGCGCCCGCCCGAGCACCGGCGAGTCGGTGTACGACCAGGGCTCCGGCATGATCGACGTGGAGCGTGCCCTCGACCAGCCCGTGACGGCCACCTCAACCACGGTCAACTTCGGTCACGTCACCTGGCCCCGTACCGACGACACCACCCGCAAGGTGTCCTTCACCAACTCCTCCGACGCCCCCGTCACCCTGGACCTCGCCCTCGACGTCATGTCCACCCAGGGGGACCTGCCCACCGACCTGCTCGCCCTGGCCGAGGACCGGCTGACCGTGCCCGCCCATGGCACGGCCACCGCGATCGTCGAGTTCCGGGACAACGACATCCGTACCGGAGGAGCCCTCTCCGCCCTCCTCACCGCCACCGCCGGGGACATGGAGGTCCAGGTCCCGGTCGGGCTCACCCTGGAACCCGAGAGCTACGAGGTGACGGTCCGGCTCCGTGACCACCTCGGCGACCCGGCGAGCGACATCTCGATGGTCAGCCTCATGCCGCTGGACCGCGCCGTGATGCCGTTCGAGCGGCCGATCGTGGCGACCGCCGACTCCGCCGTGCAGCTGAGGGTGCCGGCCGGGTCGTACGGCGTCTCCGCCATCATCAGCCGCTACGGGCAGGACAGTTACTGGTTCCCCAGCGACCACGTCTTCGCCGGTGAACCCTTCGTCCGGGTGACGGAGGCGACCGAACTCACCCTGGGCGGCACGGCGGCCCGCAGACTCGGCCACACGGTCGACAACCAGAACGTCGAGCGGATCTTCCAGGACGCCGGCATTCTCCAGCGGCAGACCACGGTTCCGGAAGGACAGTCCCAGCCGACGAGCACCTCGATCTCCGTGGCGTACGACCACCTTCCGCCGGACTACTGGGCGGTGCCCTCCAAGACCCGCCCCAACGGCTCCACCTACACGACGTACTACCGCGAGGATCTCGCCGAGGGCTACGAGTTCGGCACGGCCCCCGACGGAGCCCCCAGCGACCCCGGGTACACATACCCCACCGCCACCGGCCCGGTCTACTACCTCGGCGCCGTCCGCGAGGGCGGCATCCCGGCCGACCTCACCGGCCGCGTCAGGGACTTCCAGCTCGCCCGGACCAAGGCCCACTACGGCGCCTCCGAGCAGACCGGGCAGTACGACCGGCCCTTCCCGCTGAAGTCCAAGCTGGCCGTCGCGACCCTGAAGGGCATCGCGGCCTTCGGCCGGCGCGTCAACGTGCCCTCGCCGGGCACGCGCACGGAGTACTACACCGCCTCCAAGGACATCACCTGGTCCCAGGAGCTGCGCCGGTCCTGGCAGAACGCCGACTCCGTCGACGCGTTGCGGGCCGGCGCCCTGTACACCGAGCCCGAGGTGTTCCGCCCCGGACGCCGCACCGAGTACTGGAACCACCCGGTGGGCGCCCCCGCCCTCGCCGCCGACGGCCGTCAGCTGACCCGCAGCGGCGACACCGTCACCGTCGACCTGCCGATGGGCGGCGACTCCGACCGGCGGCACCTGTTCGCGAGCGACGACGTCTACGCCGACCACACCTACACCCTCACACGGGACGGCGAACAGCTCGCCAAGAGCCGGGACGGCGCCGCGGAGTTCCCGCGCAACATGGCGCTCGCCGCCTGGCAGGTCCCGGCCGGAACCGGCACGTACACGCTGCGCGCCCACGCCGACCGCACCCCGTGGTACGGCGTGTCCACCGAGGTCGAGGGCGTCTGGACCTTCCGCTCCGGCACGGTCGCCGAGACGGAGACGGCCGCACTGCCCCTGACCACGGTCCGCTTCAAGCCCCGGGTCGACCAGTGGTCGCGCGCCGGGCACAACCGGGTCGTCGCCGTGCCCTTCGAGCTCCAGCGCACCGGCGACCAGCCGCGCGGCAGGCTGCGCACGCTGACCGTCGAGGCATCCTTCGACGGCGGTACGACCTGGAAGAAGGTGCCGGTCCTGAAGAACCGTGCGCTGATCACACACCCGGATCTCGCCACGCTGCCCGCCGACCACATCGACCGCAACGGCCACGGCCATGTCAGCCTGCGGGCCAAGGGCTCCGACGCGGCATCCACCTTCGAGGTGACCGTGAAGAAGGCGTACAAGCTCAAGAAGTCCTGATACGGCTGTGGAGCCATGGCGGCGGCCCCGGAAGTCGGGGCCGCCGCCATCATGTGTGTGGGCCGGTCAGTACCAGTTGTTGGCCTGCCAGAAGTTCCACGCGCCGCACGGGCTGCCGTAGCGGTCGTTCATGTAGTCCAGGCCCCACTTGATCTGGGTGGCGGGGTTGGTCTTCCAGTCGGAGCCGGCGGAGGCCATCTTGGAGCCGGGGAGGGCCTGGACGAGGCCGTAGGCGCCGCTGGAGGCGTTGGTCGCGTTGACGTCCCAGCCGCTCTCGTGGGCGACGATGTTGGCGAAGCACTTGTACTGGGCCGAGCCCGCGATCATCTTCTTCGCGATCGCCTGGGCCTCGGCGGCCTCGGACGCGGCCTGCGCGGGCGCGGCAGCGAGCAGCGTGCCGACGGTCGCGACGGCCACGGCGGCGGCCTTCTTCGGGGAGGCGATGCGGCGGAGGAGGGTGAAGGCGGACAAGGGGGAGCCTTTCGTCGGGGGCGGGATGGTCGCCGTATGCCGGAGCCGCGTGTGTGCGGCGGACATGCGTCGGCGCCGAGGCCCGGGTGGGCACGTCGGCGCCGTGCGACTGCTCCAGAGGAACAGCTCGGGGATCTGTCCGCAATCGCCCCTTTTACTAGTTGTGGTCGCATGTGGGTGATCGGCCGCCCGTGTGACGTGGCTCTCAAAGTGCAGGTCAGCGGGCTATTGCGGCGCGTGCATGTCAGCCGATTGGGCTACTGCCCTGCTTCGTAAGTGACGTACGTCCTGTGGGGTGGTTCACGAGTGCACCACGGCTTTCGTGACGGTCGGCGTACGACGTCTCACCCGGCGGGCGCGTCGAACGTGACCGGCGTCTCGAAAGCCGCCCGGCGCGTGGCCCGGCGCAGGGCCTTGAGGACGGCCGGGCCGAGAGCGAGCGTCAGGGCGACGGTGACGGCGGCCCGGCCCAGGTCCCAGCCGAGGGAGGTGGCCAGGCAGTACGCGAGGAAGCGGGCCAGGTTGGTGCCGAGGGCGCCGTCCGGGTCGTACGCGACACTCGACGCCGGCTCGGGGAGGAAGGGCCAGCCCGCGAGGTTCATGACGGTGCCGTACGCGAAGGCCGCGAGGAAGCCGTACGCCGAGAGCAGGAGCAGTTCCGCGCGGCCCCGCAGGCGGTCCGGGCCCGGCAGCAGGCCCGCGCCCAGCGCGAACCAGCCCATCGCCAGCATCTGGAACGGCATCCAGGGGCCGACCCCGCCCGTCAGCAGCGCGGACGCGAACATCGTGACCGCGCCGAGAACGAAGCCGAAGCCGGGGCCGAGGACCCGTCCGCTCAGCACCATCAGGAAGAACATCGGCTCGATTCCGGCCGTCCCCGCCCCGATCGGGCGCAGCGCCGCCCCCGTCGCGGCCAGCACCCCGAGCATGGCGACCGCCTTCGGGCCGAGACCGGACTCGGAGATCGTCGCCGCCACCACGCCGACCAGGAGCACGAGCAGGCCCGCGAAGAGCCAGGGGGCGTCCTGGGCGTGGGCGGTTATCTGTGCGGACGGGGCGGCGAAGAGGGGCCAGGCGAAGGCGGCGATGCCTATGGCGCTGACCAGGGCGAGGGCGGCGACCGAGCGTGGGCCCAGGCGGATGGCGCGGGCCTGGGGCGTGTTCACGGCCGCTCCCCCGAGGGCGCGTCCGGGAGTGCGTCACGTACCTGGGTGACCGTCAGCCACTCCTGCGGGGCC
This sequence comes from Streptomyces sp. NPDC002845, assembly GCF_053591955.1. Classification (NCBI taxonomy): domain Bacteria; kingdom Bacillati; phylum Actinomycetota; class Actinomycetes; order Kitasatosporales; family Streptomycetaceae; genus Streptomyces; species Streptomyces sp. NPDC002845. The sequence continues at coordinate 55,338 of NZ_JBSFUU010000026.1, forward strand.
AGGATCTTGGTGACCTGGGGCGCGAAGGACGGGGACGCGACGACCACGTCGGCCGTCGGGCCGTCGGCCACGACCTCGCCGTCCGCGAGGATGACGACCCGGTCGGCCAGTTCGGCGGCGAGCTCGACGTCATGGGTGGCCAGCAGGATGGAGTGGCCCTCGGCGGCGAGTGCCCGCAGGACCGTGACCAGGCGGGACTTGGCCGCGTAGTCGAGCCCTCGGGTCGGTTCGTCGAGGAGGAGCAGCGGCGGGCGGGCCGTCAGGACGACCGCGAGGGCGAGGGCCAGGCGCTGGCCTTCCGAGAGGTCCCTCGGGTGTGTGTCGTCCGCGATACCGGGGAGCAGGTCCGACACCAGGGTCCGGCAAGTGCCGGGTGCGGCGCCGGCGTCGCCGTCGGCCGCCGCGCACTCGGCGGCCACTGTGTCGGCGTACAGGAGGTCACGGGGTTCCTGCGGTACGAGGCCCACGCGGCGGACCAGGTCCCGGGGCGCCGTGCGGTGGGGGACCGAGCCGCCTACGCGGACCTTGCCGGACGTCGGTTCTACCAGGCCGACCAGGGCGCTGAGCAGGGTGGACTTTCCGGCGCCGTTGCGGCCCATGAGGGCGATGGTCTCGCCGGGGGCGGTGGTGAGGGTGATGTCGTGGAGGGCTCGGGTCCGGCCTCGGCGGACGGTGAGGGATTCGACCAGCGCTGTGGGGAGGGGTGTTGGGGGCTCGGGGGTGCGTCGCTTGCGGAGGAAGCCCGAGCGCCGGGGAGGGATGGGGGCGGTAGGTGGTGTGGTGGGTGCGGACGGCTCGTTCGGTGTGCTCGGTGTGCTCGGTGTGCTCGGCGGGTTCGGTGTGTTCGGCGGGTTCGGCGGGGTCGTCCTCAGCCGCTCCCTCAGATCCCCCGCCCTGCGGCGCGCGTCCCGCACCGTCAGCGGCAGCGGTGACCAGCCCGCCAGCCGGCCCAGGTCGACCACCGGCGGGTACACCGGGGACACGGCCATCACCTCCGACGGTGTGCCCAGGACCAGAGGGGCGCCGGGGGAGGGGAGAAGGGCGACCTGGTCGGCGTACTGGATGACGCGTTCCAGGCGGTGTTCGGCCATCAGGACCGTCGTACCGAGGTCGTGGACGAGGCGTTGCAGTACGGCGAGGACCTCCTCGGCGGCCGCCGGGTCCAGGGCGGAGGTGGGCTCGTCGAGGACCAGGACCCCGGGGTGCGGGGTGAGGACGGAGCCGATGGCGACGCGCTGTTGCTGGCCGCCGGAGAGGGTGGCGATCGGGCGGTCGCGGAGGTCGGTCAGGCCCAGCAGGTCGAGGGTCTCCTCGACGCGGCGGCGCATGACGTCGGGGGCTGTGCCCAACGACTCCATGCCGTACGCGAGTTCGTCCTCGACCGTGTCCGTCACGAAGTGGGAGAGCGGGTCCTGGCCCACCGTGCCCACCACGTCGGCGAGTTCGCGCGGCTTGTGCGTGCGCGTGTCCCGGCCCGCCACCGTCACCCGGCCGCGCAGGGTGCCGCCCGTGAAGTGCGGCACCAGACCGCTCACCGCGCTCAGCACCGTCGACTTCCCGGCCCCCGACGGGCCGACCAGCAGCACGAGTTCACCCTCCGGGACCTCGAAGTCCAGGCCCTGGACGGTGGGTTGAGCCGCTCCGTCGTACGTCACGGAGACATCCTCGAAGCGGATCACGCGGATTCCTTGGTCTGTTTCGGGGGAGTGGGGACGACGAATGCCGGCAGCAGGCCGAGCAGGATCGCCGCCGCGGGCCACAGGGGGAGGGCTGGAGGAACGAGGGGTACGACTCCGGGGTGCAGCGCCGAGGGGGCGTAGGCGCCGTAGACGATGAGCGACGCCCCGGCCGACGCACCGGACGCCGACACCAGCCATGCCCGTAGGCCCCACACGTCCGGCCGGTACCGGGTGCGCGGTGACCGGCGGCCGCCCAGCCGGAGACCCGCGAGGGCGGCGGCGAGGCCGGTGAGGAGGACGGGCAGGCCGTAGGTGCCGCCCTCGGCGGTCAGGACGCCGTACGTTCCCGCGCAGACGCCGAGCAGGCCGCCGAGGGTGAGCGCGGTGGTCGTACGGCGGACGGCGGGCGGGACCTCGGCGGTACGGCCGTACCCGCGCGCGTCCATCGCCGCCGCGAGGGCCACCGAACGCTCCAACGCCCCTTCCAGGACCGGGAGTCCGATCTGCGCCAGGCCGCGCAGACCGGAGTCCGGACGGCCGCGGAGTCGTCGTGCCGCTCGCAGGCGCTGTACGTCCGCGATGAGGTTCGGGGCGAACGTCATGGCGACCACGACGGCTACGCCCGCCTCGTACAGGGCGCCCGGCAGCGACTTGAGGAGCCGGGCCGGGTTCGCGAGGGCGTTCGCGGCGCCCACGCAGATGAGGAGGGTGGCGAGTTTCAGGCCGTCGTACAGGGCGAAGGCCAGTCCCTCCGCCGTGACGCGGCCGCCGACGCGGATGCCCTGGGCCCAGTGGGGGAGGGGGAGTTCGGGGAGGGTGACGACGACGTGGGTGCCCGGGATGGGGGAGCCGAGGACCGTGGCGAAGGCGAGGCGGATGAGGAGGACGGCGAGGGCGAGTTTGACGAAGGCGGTGTAGGAGCGGGACCAGGGGGCGTCCGTGCGGTGGGTGGCCACGACGTAACCCGCCACGCCTATGAGGAGGGCGAGCAGGAGGGGGTTGGTGGTGCGGGAGGCGGCGGTGGCGAGGCCGAGGGCCCAGAGCCACCAGGCACCGGGGTGGAGGCTCTGCTGCCGCTGGACCTCGGCTGCTTCGGCCACCGGCGCCACGCGCACCGTGGCTGGATGCCGGCCTTTCGCGCCGCTCCTCATACTCAGAGCCTGTGTCATATCCCCGGCCGGGCGCCCGCCGCCTGGCACGCACTCCCCCACTGCCTTAAGGGCGTGGGGGGGGGACCCCCAGCCGCGTTGCCGAAACGCCCACGTGGCTCCTCCCTCACGCTCGAACCGGCTTCGCTCGGCTCGCGCGGGGGCACCCCCATCGAGGACCTTCCGGCGCCTTGCGATCGCACGCTCCCCCACTCTCGGCTGCGCTCGCGCGGGAAACCCCATGACGACGTGCGCTGATCCGACCGGGGATAGGACACAGGCTCTCACCTCGCGCGGCGCCGCGCCTGCCATACGGCCGCCGCACCCAGCAGGGCCACGGCACCCGCGCCCACGAACAGGCCGACGGACGGCCCCTGTTCGCCGGAGCCGGAGCCGGAGCCGGAGCCGGAGTCGCCGTCTCTGCCACCGTCGCCGCTGCTGTTGCTGTCGCTCTCCGAGATCTGCTCGCCGCACCCCTTCTCCGGGTAGCCCGCGATGGCGCAGAGCAGGGCGTTGGCGTCGTAGCGCAGGGGCCCCGCGACGGCGGCGAGGGCGTCGGCGGTGGTCGCGTCCTCGGGTACGCGGGCGCAGGCCGTGCGCGGGGACGGGGGCGTCTCGCCGGACGGGGCGTCGGCGGCCGTACCGAAGTCGATGACCAGGGCCACCCGCTTGGTGTCCGCCCGCGCGGGCGTCGTCGCGCAGACGGTGTCGAAGTCGGCCGTACCGCGCGGCCGGGCCGCGTCGGCGGAGTCCTCGCTGACGGCGAAGCGGAAGCCCTGGACGTCGCCGTCGGCGGGGCGGGTCGTCGACGGGCCCTGGGTGGCGTACGTCCATGCCGAGCCGTCGCGCTCCCAGAAGGACCAGTAGCGGTAGCCGGCGGCCTGGGCCTGGCCCGAGCTCCCGAGGACGGCCAGGAGAACGGACGAAACGGACGACAGGACCAGGATGGACGTACGCCGCCGGTTCACGGCTGCCGCTTCTTGTTGCGGCCGCTGATCAGGAAACCGACACCGATGCCGCCGACCAGACCGACGCCGATGACCCACCACACGCTGACGCCGGAGTCCTCGTCCTCCCCGGCCTGCGGCTCAGTGGGTACGGCGGAGTGGTCGGACACGTCGGACGCCGGGCCGGTGGCGTCGAGCTGCTCCACGAGGTCGGCACCGCCGAAGTCGCGCGGGTCGGTGCCGGTGGCGTGGGCGGCGAGGATGAGCTGGGCGTACGCGGCGGGGCCGGACTGCGCTGCCCAGGGGCCCGCGTTCTTCTCCAGCCAGGCGAGGGGCTTGTCGGTGCTGCCCTCCTGGCCGGCGGCGGCGAGGGCGACGACCGCGTCGACGGTGTTGCCGTAGTCGGGCTGCTCCTTGTCGCCGGGGTCCTTGAGGTGGCCGTCCTCGGCGAGGGCCTTGGCCAGATACACGGCGCCGTTGTGGGCCGCGTCCTCGGAGGAGAAGGCGTCGCCGCCGACGCACTCGGCTGCCGTACGGGCCTCACCGGCCTCCGCCACGAAACCCTTGCCGAGGCTGCCGAGCACCGCGGCCGCCGTGGCATCGGCGTTCGCGGTCAACGTGCCGTTCTTGTCGGGCTGGTAGGCGAAGGCACCGCCGCCGTCGTCGCCGCAGGGGACGGAGAAGGCGCGCAGTGTCTCGTACGGGGAGTAGTCGCCCTTCCTCTGCTCCTCGGGCTCGTCGCCGGAGGCCACGAAGGCGCCGATCACGACGGATGTGGAGTTCGCGTCGCTCGGGTCACCCGGTGTGTAACCCCAGCCGCCGTTCTTGTTCTGTACGTCCTTCAGCCAGCGCGCTGCCTGGCCGACCTCGCCGTCGTGCCCGCCGAGCGCGGCGAGGGCCTGGACGGCGGCAGCGGTGCTGTTGGTGTCGACCGGCGTCTTGGCGTCGCACTTGGCAGTGGCGTCGGCCCGGTAGGCCGCGAACGCCCCGCTCGCGCACTGCTGCCCGACCAGCCAGTCCACCGCCTCGGCGGCGGGCTTCACACCCGCGGTGTCCAGCGCGAGCAGGGTGAGCGACTGCCGCCACACCCCGTCGTACGTCGGGTCGGTGGAGCCGTACAGCCCCGTGGGGATCGCCTGGGAGGGGGAGGGCGAGGCATCCTCGGCCCAGGCGGACGTGGCGGCCGACGTGTCGGCTCCGGCGGACGTGGCGGCCCGGGCGGCCGGTGCGGAACCGACGCCGATCGCGCCGATCGCGGTGATGACGGCCACCGCGGCGAGTGCGGCCATTCCGGCCGGTACCGCGGTGCTGCGGCGAACATTCATGATCGGCGGCTGCCTTTCCCCTGTTGTCCGGTTCCCTGCGCGGAACCGGGCAGCACGGCACAGCCGGGCGGCTCGGCTCCGTATGCCTCGACGGTGCCCGTCCCCGACGGGCAGCCGGTGACGCGAGCCGGTCACGATCCGTACGGGGCAGTCCGGCTCGCCGGCCTGGCGGACGGCTCACGGTTGCGGGTCAGCGCCGGATTTGCACCGGCTTCCCCCCGTACGGGTGATGACGACCTGGCCACTGTACCGGCCCGTAGGGAAACGGAAACGGCTGAGGGCCACCTGTGGGTGGCGGCGGGTTCCGGCTCACGCCGATGACGGGGATCGCGCCGATGATGGGGATCGCGCCGATGACGGGGATCATGCCTGACGGGGATCACGCCACCGCCGCACCACCTGAGTCGCTTACACCACCGTCCAAGCCGCTTACACCGCCACGTACGCCACCGGCTCGCTCCCCGTCACCGCCTCCGCCCGCCCCAGCTTCACCAGTCGCCGGAGATGGGCCTCGGCCTCCGAGACGGCGATGTTCCTCGATCCGTAGGGGATCTGGTCCCAGGGGCGGTTCCACTGCATGCGTACGGCGAGCTGCCAGGGGGTGAGGGGCTCGGCGAGGAGTGTCAGCAGGCCGGTGAGGCGGTCCTCGTGGTGGGTGAGCAGCTCCCCTACGCGGGCGGTCGCGTCGGTGAACGCGTGCTGGTGGGCGGGGAGTACCTCGGCGGGGCCGAGTCGGCCGATGCGCTCCAGTGAGTCGAGATAGTCGCCGAGGGGGTCGGTGACGGTCGCGTCGTCCGGGTCTTCGTACAGGCCGATGTGCGGGGTGATCTCGGGGAGCAGGTGGTCGCCGGAGAACAGGCGTCCGTGGCCGGGGAGTCGGGAGGGGTGGTCCTCCTCCAGGTGGAGGCAGACGTGGCCGGGGGTGTGGCCCGGGGTCCAGATCGCGCGGAGGCGGCGGCCCGGGATGTCGAGGAGTTCGCCGGGGACGATCTCGCGGTCGGGCAGGGCGGGGGAGAGGCCGGGCAAGGCGGGGCGGTGGGCGGAGCGCAGGGGCGCCACGTGCTCCTCGGGGGCGCCGGCGGCGGTGAGCTTGTCCGCCATGTACGCGAACCAGCGCCCCGGGCGGGTCCGGCGGGTGCGCCGGACGATCGCGGTGTCCGCCGCGTGCATCGCGACCCATGCCCCGGACGCCTCGCGGACGCGTCCCGACAGGCCGTGGTGGTCGGGGTGGTGATGGGTGATCACGACTCCGTGCACCTCGGCGGCCGAGGCGCCACACGCCGTCAGTCCCGCGGCGAGGGTGTCCCAGGAGTCCGGGTCGTCCCAGCCGGTGTCGACCAGGACCGGGCCGCGGTCGGTGTCCACGACGTACACGAGGGTGTGGCCGAGAGGGTTGTCCGGGATGGGGACCTCGATGGACCGTACGCCGCCGCCGTGGTCGTACACCTGCGTCATGGACTCCCCAATCGCCGCGTTCCGGTCACTATAACTAGAACGAGTTTCGATGGGAGCCCGAGTCACCTGTCCCGGCTCCGAGAGAGTGGTGTGCGTTCCGTGGACTCCTCTGAGTAGAACTGGTATCAGTTTCGATGTCTGATGGATCGTCAGAGACAGGCTCCGGGGAGGCAGTCGGCCATGACCGAGCTCGTGGAACACGGACAGTTGTTCATCGGCGGGGAGTTGACCGACCCCCTCGGAACGGACGTCATCGAGGTGATCTCGCCGCACACGGAAGAGGTCATCGGGCGTGTGCCGCACGCCTCGACGGCGGATGTGGACCGGGCCGTCGCCGCCGCGCGGAAGGCGTTCGACGAGGGGCCCTGGCCGAGGATGTCGCTCGATGAGCGCGTCGAGGTGGTCACCCGCATCAAGGACGCCTTCGCCGTGCGCCACGAGGAGATCGCCCGCGTCATCAGCTGCGAGAACGGCACCCCGTACACCTCCGGCGTCATGGTGCAGGCCCTCGCCGCGATGATGGTGTGGGACGCGGCGATCACCACGGCGAAGGCCTTCACGTACGAGGAGCGGCGCGCCGGAGTGCTCGGCCCGATCCTCGTGCGCCGCGAGCCCGTCGGGGTGGTCGCGGCCGTCGTCCCCTGGAACGTGCCGCAGTTCACCGCCGCCGCCAAGCTGGCCCCGGCGCTGCTCGCGGGGTGCCCGGCGATCCTGAAGGTGTCGCCCGAGACCCCGCTGGACGCCTACCTGCTGGCGGAGATCGCAGCCGAGGCCGGCCTGCCCGAGGGCGTCCTGTCGATCCTGCCCGCGGACCGTGAGGTCAGCGAGTACCTGGTGGCCCACCCGGGCGTCGACAAGGTCTCCTTCACCGGCTCGGTCGCCGCGGGCAAGCGGGTCATGGAGGTCTGTTCGCGCAACCTCACCCGGGTCACCCTCGAACTGGGCGGCAAGTCGGCCGCGGTGATCCTGCCGGACGCGGACGCGGAGACCGCGGTCAACGGGATCGCGCCCTTCGCCTGGATGATCAACGGCCAGGCCTGCGTGGCCCAGACCCGCATCCTCGTGCCGCGCACCCGCTACGACGAGTTCGCCGAGGCCTTCGCCGCCGCCGCGAACGCGCTCGTCGTCGGCGACCCGCTCGACCCGGCGACCCAGCTCGGCCCGCTGGTGGCCCGGCGCCAGCGGCAGCGCAGCCTCGACTACATCCGCATCGGACAGGAGGAGGGCGCCAAAATCCTCACCGGCGGCGGACGCCCGCCGGGCATGGACCGCGGCTGGTACGTCGAACCGACCCTCTTCGGCGACGTCGACAACTCCATGCGCATCGCCCGCGAAGAGATCTTCGGCCCGGTGATCTGCCTGCTCCCGTACGGCGACGAGCCGGAGGCGGTCAGGATCGCGAACGACTCCGACTACGGTCTGAGCGGCAGCGTGTGGACGGCGGATGTCGAGCGCGGGATCGAGGTCGCACGGCAGGTCCGTACCGGCACCTACTCCGTCAACACCTTCAGCCTCGACATGTTCGGCCCCTTCGGCGGCTACAAGAACTCCGGGCTGGGGCGGGAGTTCGGGCCCGAGGGGTACGGCGAGTACCTGGAGCACAAGATGATCCATCTGCCGGCCGGCTGGGAGGGCTGATGGGCGACCGCTGGCACGTGGAGGTCGACCGCTCCATCTGCATCGGCTCCGCCCAGTGCGTCCACCACGTCCCGGACGCCTTCCGCCTCGACTCCGCCATGCAGTCCCATCCCGTCGATCCCGAGACCGACGCCAACGAGAAGATCCTGGGGGCGGCGGAAGGGTGTCCGGTGGAGGCGATCGTGATCACACTGCTGGGGAGCGGGGAGCCGGTGTTTCCGCCCGAGGAGGAGTAGAGAGCTCGGAAAATCATCGCCCGAGGGGTTACATATCCGGACAAAAGTCCTATCCTAGATATAGGCCTACGGGACGAGTGAGGGAGTTCGACCGGAGTAGCCGACTCTGGCGAGAGGTGACGGCCTCCGCCGGTGCCGACGTCGACGGTCGGGCTGAGAGGCCGGAAGGTCGGAGGGCCGAGAGGTCCAAAGACTGGAAGGCGACCCCTAGCCACCTGATCCGGTTAATACCGGCGAAGGGAACCCGTCTCGTAGGTCCATTGCGTGTCCGGGGTCCATTGCGTGCCTGGGCCCCCACTGTGTGGCCGTGGGGGGTTTTGCGTGTCCGCGGGGCTTGTCAGGCCGATTCCGTGGGGCTCGTCAGATCGATCAGACGGCACACCGTCTCGATGTCGATCTTCACCTGGGCGATCGAGGCGCGGCCCGACAGCCAGGTGATCAGCGCCGAGTGCCAGGTGTGCTCGATGACGCGAACCGCCGACAACTGCTCCGGCGTCGGATTCTCCAGGCCCATCGCGTCCAGGATGATCACCGTCGTCTGGCGGGAGACCTGGTCGACCTCCGGGCTGACGCTGCGGTCGGCGAAGGTGAGGGCGCGCACCATGGCGTCGGCGAGGTGCGGCTCGCGCTGGAGGGCGCGGAAGGCGCGCATCAGGGTCTCCGCGACGCGCTCGGCGGCCGTGTCGCCCGTCGGCGGCTTCTTGCGGAGCGTGCCGTGCATGTGCTCCAGCTGGTCCTGCATGGTGGCGACCAGGAGGTGGACCTTGGAGGGGAAGTAGCGGTAGAGGGTGCCCAGCGCGACCTGGGAGGACTCCGCGACCTCCCGCATCTGCACCGCGTCGAAACCGCCCCGGCTCGCCAACTGCGCGCTCGCGTGCAGTATCCGGCGCCGGCGTGCCTCCTGCCGCTCGGTGAGGGGCGGGGAGACGGGCTGCGCCCCGGCTCGCGCGCTACTGGCTTCCACCTTGGCTTCCGCAGGCATGGGTCCTGTTCCGTGACGGTCGGTGAGGGCGTGCGATCAGACAGCATGGCAGGCCCGGCGGGGTCGCGCCCGTCGTGGCGTGAATCACCTGATTCATCGCTCACAGCGGCCCTACCTGCCGGTAGATTCAGAGCCTCTTGAACGATCAAGTCTGAAACTTGTTCTAGATTAGCGTCCCGGCGTAATGTCGCGGGAAAGTGCAGGGAGAAGGGGGCCCAGAGTGACCGCTGAGGCCAGTCAGGCGGGGTCCCCCGGGGACCGTGCCGCCGACGGCGAGCGACCGCTCCGCATCGCGCTCCTCACGTACAAGGGAAACCCGTTCTGCGGCGGCCAGGGTGTGTACGTACGCCACCTCTCCCGCGAACTCGCCCGCCTCGGCCACCGGGTCGAGGTCATCGGAGCCCAGCCGTACCCCGTACTCGACGAGATCGAGATCGAGGGCGGGGGAGCGAACCGGAGCGGGAGCGGGAACGAGGACGCAGACCCCGGACGGCTCTCCCTCACCGAACTGCCCAGCCTCGACCTGTACCGCCAGCCCGACCCCTTTCGCACCCCCAAGCGGGACGAGTACCGCGACTGGATCGACGCCCTCGAAGTCGCCACGATGTGGACCGGCGGCTTCCCCGAGCCGCTGACCTTCTCACTGCGCGCCCGCCGCCGACTGCGCGCCAGACGCGGCGAGTTCGACGTCGTACACGACAACCAGACGCTCGGATACGGCCTGTTGGGCGACATCGGCGCACCGCTCGTCACCACCATCCACCACCCCATCACCGTGGACCGGCAGCTGGAACTCGACGCCGCCGAGGGATGGCGGCGACGGATGTCCGTACGGCGCTGGTACGCCTTCACGCGCATGCAGAAGCGGGTCGCGCGCCGCCTGCCGTCGGTGCTCACCGTCTCCGGTACGTCCCGTCAGGAGATCGTCGACCACCTCGGCGTACGCGACGACCGCATCCACGTCGTCCACATCGGCGCCGACACCGACCTTTTCTCGCCCGATCCGTCCGTCCCGCAGGTGCCCGGCCGGATCGTCACCACGTCGAGCGCGGACGTGCCGCTCAAGGGCCTCGTCTTCCTCATCGAGGCCCTCGCCAAGGTCCGCACCGAACACCCCGGCGCCCACCTGACAGTCGTCGGCAAGCGCGCCGAGGACGGGCCGGTCGACCAGGCCATCGAGCGGTACGGCCTCGAAGGCGCCGTCGAGTTCGTCAAAGGCATCTCCGACCCCGAACTCGTCGACCTGGTGCGCTCGGCCGAGGTCGCCTGCGTGCCCTCGCTGTACGAGGGGTTCTCCCTCCCGGCGGCGGAGGCCATGGCCACGGGTACGCCGCTGCTGGCCACCACCGGCGGGGCCATCCCGGAGGTCGCCGGACCCGACGGGGAGACCTGCCTCGCGGTGCCCCCCGGCGACGCGGGCGCGCTGGCCGCCGGGCTGAGCAGGTTGCTGGGCGACCCCGGGCTACGAATACGGCTCGGCGCGGCCGGGCGTGAGCGGGTGCTCGCCCGCTTCACCTGGGCCAAGGCGGCGGAGGGCACGGTGGCCCAGTACCGCCGGGCCATCGCCCTCCCCCACGCTCGGCTTCGCTCGCGCGGGGGAACCCCCATCGCGGCCCCGGGGCCCGGCCCGGCCTCACAGAAGACTTCCACCACACCCCCCGCCGAAGCCCCCGACCGTGAAAGCAGGGCCACGTGCTGACCGTCGACTTCTCCCGGTTTCCGCTCGCCCCGGGAGACCGAGTCCTGGACCTGGGCTGTGGAGCGGGCCGGCACGCGTTCGAGTGCTACCGGCGCGGCGCGCAGGTCGTGGCGCTGGACCAGAACGGCGAGGAGATCCGCGAGGTCGCCAAGTGGTTCGCGGCGATGAAGGAGGCGGGGGAGGCCCCGGCCGGCGCCACCGCGACCGCGATGGAGGGCGACGCCCTCGCGCTGCCCTTTCCCGACGCCTCCTTCGACATCGTGATCATCTCCGAGGTCATGGAGCACATCCCCGACGACAAGGGCGTCCTCGCGGAGATGGTCCGCGTACTCAAGCCCGGCGGCCGTATCGCGATCACCGTCCCGCGCTACGGCCCCGAGAAGCTCTGCTGGGCACTCAGCGACGCCTACCACGAGGTCGAGGGCGGCCACATCCGCATCTACAAGGCGGACGAACTCCTCACGAGGATCAGGGAAGCCGGACTCAAGCCGTACGGCACCCACCACGCCCACGCGCTGCACTCCCCGTACTGGTGGCTGAAGTGCGCGTTCGGCGTCGACAACGACAAGGCGCTGCCGGTACGGGCGTACCACAAGCTCCTGGTCTGGGACATCATGAAGAAACCGCTGGCCACACGGGTCGCCGAGGAGGCGCTGAACCCGCTGATCGGCAAGAGCTTCGTGGCGTATGCGACCAAGCCGCACCTGCCCACCGAGGCAGCCGCCGGTGACTCCCCGGTGGCCGCCCGGTGACCACACCCCAGACGGAACACCTCGTCCTGCCCAGGGTGTTCACCGCCGAGGAGGCCGCGGAGACCGTACGCGGGATTCTCTCCGTACAGCGCGAGGACGGCGCCATACCGTGGTTCCGCGGACACCACCTCGACCCGTGGGACCACGTCGAGGCCGCGATGGCGCTGGACGCGGCCGGGGAGCACGAGGCGGCGGCGCGGGCGTACGAGTGGCTGCGGCTCCACCAGAACGAGGACGGCTCCTGGTACGCGGCGTACGCCGACGGCGACCCGCACGACGTCACCGACCGCGGCCGCGAGACGAACTTCGTCGCGTATGTCGCCGTCGGCGCCTGGCACCACTACCTTTCGACCGGCGACGACACGTTCCTGGACGGCATGTGGCCGTGCGTGTACGCGGCAGTGGAGTTCGTGCTGCGGCTCCAGCAGCCCGGCGGGGAGATCGGCTGGCGGCGCGAGGACGACGGCACGGGCACCACCGAGGCGCTGCTCACCGGCAGCTCCTCCGTCCACCACGCCCTGCGCTGCGCCCTCGCCATCGCCGAGCAGCGCGAAGAGCCGCAGCCGGACTGGGAGCTGGCGGTCGGCGCGCTGCGGCACGCGATACGGCGGCACCCGGAGCGGTTCCTCGACAAGGGCCGCTACTCGATGGACTGGTACTACCCGGTGCTCGGCGGCGCGTTGACCGGCGCCGAGGCCAAGTCCCGTATCGAGGAGGGCTGGGACAGGTTCGTCGTCCCGGGACTCGGTGTCCGCTGCGTGCTCCCAAACCCGTGGGTGACGGGCGGCGAGTCCGCCGAACTGGCCCTGGCCCTCTGGGCGATGGGCGAGTCGGACCGCGCGCTGGAGATCCTCCAGTCGATCCAGCACCTGCGCGATCCGCGGACGGGCCTGTACTGGACGGGGTACGTCTTCGAGGACCGGGCCGTCTGGCCCGAGGAACTCACCACCTGGACGGCCGGTTCCCTGCTCCTGGCCGTGGCCGCCCTCGGAGGCGACGAACCCACCTGCGCGGTCTTCGGCGGGGAGCGCCTCCCGACGGGCCTGGACCCCGACTGCTGCGTCTGAGCCGCCGCCAGGCGCTCAGCGGCGGTGCGTCCTGTTGGCGATCGCGTGGCCCACGAACAGGTACACGACCGCGGCGAGCCCGTAACCCGCGACGACCCGCGCCCACTCCTCGTCGAACGTGAACAGGTCGTGCGACCAGCCGGCGAGCCAGCGGGCCGCGTCGTGGATGAACTGCACGAAGTCGTTGGCCTGGTTGGCGTCCAACAGGTACATCAGGATCCACAGGCCGAGGATGACGGCCATGATGTCGGCCACGATCGCGATGATCCTGCCGGCCTGGTTGGCACCGGTTCGAGAATTAGGGGACATGCCCTCCGAGTTGCCCTCGAATCCCGGGTGAAACCCGAAGGGGCACCAGCCTTTATGAGTTGAGCTCGGCGAGCACGCGCAGCGTGTGCGGATCGGGGGCCAGCACCAGCAGATCCGTCACCGGCCCCTTCCGCCACAACTCCAGCCGCTCCGCGATCCGTTCACGCGGTCCGATCAGCGAGATCTCATCGGCGAAGGCATCCGGCACGGCGAGCACGGCTTCCTCGCGGCGCCCGGCGAGGAACAGTTCCTGTATGCGCCGGGCCTCCTCCTCGTACCCCATCCGTCCCATCAGATCGGCGTGGAAGTTGCGCTTCGCGTGCCCCATCCCGCCGATGTAGAAGCCGAGCATCGCCTTCACCGGCAGCAGCCCCTCGGTGACGTCGTCACAGACCCGCGCCTGGGCCATGGGGGCGATCAGGAAGTTCTCCGGCAGCTCGGTCAGCGAGGCCTCGTACACGTCGGTCCGGGTCGGCGACCAGTACAACGGCAGCCACCCGTCGGCGATCCGGGTGGTCTGCGCGATGTTCTTGGGCCCTTCCGCGCCCAGCAGGACGGGCAGGCCGGCGCGGAGGGGGTGCGTGATGGGCTTGAGCGCCTTGCCGATGCCGGAGGCGTCCGGGCCGCGGTACGGGTGGGAGTGGAACCGCCCGTCCAGCTCGACCGGGGCCTCGCGCCTGAGGACTTGGCGTACGACATCGACGTACTCCCGGGCCGCGGTCAGCGGCGACGACGGGAACGGGCGCCCGTACCAGCCCTCGACGACCTGCGGACCCGACAGCCCGAGGCCGAGCAGGACGCGCCCGCCGGAGAGGTGGTCGAGGGTGAGGGCGTGCATGGCGGTGGTGGTGGGGGAGCGGGCGGCCATCTGGGCAACCGCCGTGCCCAGCTTGATCCTTGAGGTGCGGGACGCGATCCAGGTGAGCGGGGTGAAGGCGTCCGACCCCCAGGACTCGGCGGTCCACACGGAGTCGTAGCCGAGCCGCTCGGCCTCCTGGGCGAGGGGGAGGTGATCCGCCGAGGGGCCGCGCCCCCAGTAGCCGAGTGCGAGACCGAGCCGCATGGCTGCTCCTCCTGACGCTCTGTCAGCTTGCCGGTGGGGAGGAGCGACTGTACGGCAACGGCTCCCCACCCGGAAGGGCAGGGAGCCGTAAGGATGTTGCTGGTGTTGCTGGTGCTTCTGGGGCGCGGTGGGGAGGCGGGTGCTCAGCCTCGCTGGATGCCCGACGTGTCCTGCAGCACACCCCGGCGGCCGTCCTGAGTCTGGGCGACCAGGTTCGGGCCGCGCTGCTCGACGGCCAGGTACCAGGTGCCCGGCGCCAGTTCGGCGATCGTCGCCTGGGAGCCGTCCTCCGCGAACAGCGGCCGCGGCACCGGCACGGCGAACCAGAACGGCGAGAAGTCGCTCGCCGGGGGCTGCGGAGCCTGCGGGGACTGCGGGGCCTGCGCCTGCTGCGGCTGCTGCGGCTGGGCGCCGTACGGCTGCCCCGGCTGCGGCTGACCGCCGTAGGGCTGACCAGGCTGGCCGGGCTGCCCCGGCTGACCGGGCTGCTGGGCGCCCGGGTAGCCGTAACCGCCGGGCGGCTGGGCGCCGTACGGCTGCGGGGCCTTCGGGCGCGGCGCGCTGAGCAGGGCGGCCTTGAGGGGCGGGACGAGCGGGGTGGCCACGGCCGCGGCGGCCATGAGCAGCGTGGCGACGAGCGCCAGGATCAGACCCGTACCGGAGCTGGGGCCGTTGCTCGCACCGGTGCCGATGTTGTCCGCGCCGCCGGCCGGGTCGAAGATGTTGCCCAGCGCGCTCCACGCGGCGAAGACCGTGAAGGCGATGCCGAACTGGCCGAGGTCCAGACCGGCGACCTTGGGCACCTGCGGCAGACCCCGCGAAACGACGACGAGCGCGGCGCCGATGAGCCCCGCCAGGACGACACCGAGCAGGACCGGCCCGCTCTCCCAGAGATTCGGGAGGGCGATGCTGTCGGGAGCCCCGTCGAACGAGTAGAGGTCGAGGAACGACGCGATGAACAGCAATACCGCTGCTCCGATCACCACGCCGTCGCCTCTAGTGAGGGAGCGGATATTCACTTCAAGCAGTCCTTCGGCTCAGTCGTCTCGTCATCGGTGGAGGCGTCGCTGTCACCATGTCGCCGTTCGGCCGTGGTGTGAAGCGCGGGGGTGGCCCCACATCGTAAAGAGACCCTATCGTCCGTCCGACGTGGGTGTCCGCCGGGATAAGTGCGCCGTCACTTCCCACCACTTCCCACCCGCTACGCGCGCAGAAAACCCACGATTCCCTCAGAGATCCCCTGTGCCGCCTTCTGCCGCCAGGCACCGCTGGTCAGCAGCGCCACGTCCTCGCTGTCGCGCATGTTGCCGCACTCGATGAACACCTTGGGAACCGTTGACAGATTGAGACCGCCCAGATCCGTCCGCGTGACCAGCCCGGTGCCGTCGCCGACGTAGTTGGAGGGCACGCTGCCCGTGCGGCGTACAAAGCCTCCCGCGATGCGCTCACCGAGATCCCGGGAGGGGCCGACGATCGACCGCGTGTCCGCGGAGCCCTCGTTCACCGCACCCGGCAGGATCACATGGAACCCCCTGTTCCCGGCCCCCGACCCATCCGCGTGGACCGACACGACGGCATCCGCCTCCGCCTCGTTCCCGATCCGCGCCCGCTCGTCGATGCACGGCCCCCAGTCCCGGTCCCCGTCCTGGGTGAACTCCACAGTCGCGCCCTGCCGTTCGAGGATCGTCCGCAGCCGGCGTGAGAGATCCAACGTGAACGTGGCCTCCGCGTACCCGTCGTTGCTCGCCGTCCCCGTCGTGTCGCACTCCTTCCAGCCCGTCCCGATGTTCACCTTGCGGTTGATCTCGGTGGTGTGCTGGAAGTTGCCGGGGTTGTGGCCCGGGTCGATGACGACGACCTTGCCCTTGAGGGGGGCGGCGGGGGCGGGTTGGCTGTCGTCGGTGGGGGAGGGGGCTGGTTGCTCGTCGGAGGGACTGGGGGAGGAGGCAGGAGGCGAGGCCGGGGCCGGATTCGAGGACGGAGCCTGCGATGCCGCCGCTCCCCCCGAGTCACCCACCGCCTGCCACACCCCCCACCCGGTCAGTCCCCCCACCACGAGCGCGGCGACCGCCACGGTCAGGGGCCTGCGCAACGGAGAACGGCGGGGCTGGGGCGGATCGAAGTCCGGGCCTACGTACGACACGACTGCCACCTTATCTGGCGCACGTGCAGCGTCGCGAGTAACGCCCTCAGCGGGAAACCCCAGTTCAGGGCCGTATACGCCGCCGTCTCACGCTCAGCGTGTGAGGTGGGTGTGAGACATCGGGCGCCCTCGCGGACCGCGTGGCGGGCACAGCGAGGCCCCTGCCGCTGAAGGTATCGAGCCCTTCGGCGGCAGGGGCCGTCCACGTCGGAGGTTTACCCGCCCGGTGGGCTCTTCCGGAGATACCGCCGTCTCCAACCAAATCCGGACGCAGTAGAGCCCCGCCGCGCGGAGGCTTCCGGACCTCCAAGCGCGGCGGGGCCTGTCGTACGTGCACGAGCCTGTTGGCGGAACGAGTATCTCAGCACCGTGCGCGCGGCATATGCGCGAGCATGCGACCCTGCCCCTGCGGTCGCCATGGGGAGCGTCAGGACGTCGGCGTCGCTGGCACCCCAGCCGACACGGCCGCCACGTACGCGACCACGGCGAGCGCCCGGATCACGGTCGCCTGGCCTTCAGGGCGCGGATGCGGGCCAGGAGCGCGAGCGGCTGCGGATCGGGCTGCACGAGGTGCGCGTGCTCGTTGTGCGCCCACACCTCCCAGCCCGGCCCCGAGGCACCGTGCACGTACGCGATCGCCCGGCCCGGCGCCCGGTCGGTGATCAGCCCGTCGCAGTAGCGGCAGTAGTGCAGGGACGCGGTCATGACTTCCTCACCACCTGGGCGTGGCAGGCACAGCCGCAGCGGCGCGCCAGCAGCAGCCCCATGGAGTGCGGCAGCGGGACATCCTCGGTCTGACGGCACTCACGGTGCAGATACTCGTAGCCGGGCTCCTGCGTGACCGTGCACTCGACGGACAGGGACGCCGCGTCCATGGCGCCGGAGGGGGTCGCCGTCACAGCCGCTCACCACCCAGGTGCTCCAGGTGGCCGCACAGCGTGCGCACCGAGCGGGCCAGCCGGTGCACCACCGACACCCGCACGAACAGCGTGTCCCCACGCCCCAGACGCAGCCGCACACGAGCCTCCCCCACGCAGCACAGAGCACGATCGCGTGCCCTGTGCCCCCTGGGGAGGCGGACAGCGGCCCGCTCGACCGCAGGGATGAGCAGCTGGATGTGCCCCCGCAGCTGGCGGCGCAGCGTCTCCAGGTCCTCGTCGGACAGCGGTTCGGCTCCCCTGGCGAGCACCCGGTCCACTGCCGCGCGCATCGTCGCGACGTCGATGGGCAGGGCCTCGATCCCGGCCTCCGGGGTGAGTCCGGTCATCGGTACTCACCTCGCGACCGGGCATTGGCCGTGGCAACGCCCGCACTCAGCGCCTCGGCGGGCGTGACCGGGCGGAGGTGCTCCGGGCGGGTGTCCCACTCGCGGCCTCCGCCGACGGGGCGCAGCTGCACGTACGGGCCGACGAAGCCCATCACCTTGCCGATCCTCTGCCGCTGGGTGTCCTCGACGGTGTCAGCGAGGTGCGGCTCGTACACCGCCTCCGTCTCGATACCGACCCGCTCCCGGTTCCTCTCTTCGATCGTGGGCGGGTCGGCTGTAGCGTTCATCATGTCGTCGCTCCCTCGAAGCGTCGGCCGTACCCCGCCGTTAGCGCGGTCGCCGGGGCGTTCGCTGTCGCCGGTCACGACGGCTGCCTTCTGGCTGCGGGCCTGCGCTCAGGAGGGCAGTACTGGACACGTCGTTCCTGCACGCTCATCGCATCCCCGCGTCGTCGTTGACCAGGTGTGAAACCAGCGTGACGCTACGAGAGGACAGGAATGCTCACGGTTTTGTGAGCGTTGTGAGCGTGACTTACAGGCCGATCCACGCGGCCATGTGGCCCAGCGTGTCCGGGGTACGCCGAGACAGGTGCACGAGACCAGTGATCGTGTCGCGGGCTCCGGGGTGATATCGGGTCTGCTCCGGCGCCATCTTGCGTGCGTCGACCAGATGCTCCAGCGCCTTCTCGGTGTACCCCGTCTCCATCTCGGCGCGGGCCCGGTCAATCAGGAAGTGCGCTCGGCGCGATGTCGCCAGCTTCGGTGGAAGCTTCATCTTGCGCGCCTTCTTCAGCGCATCGTCGTACTGGCGCATCTCGACGGCCGCGGACATTTCGTGCAGGGCGACGTTGGTCGGCCCGAAGGACAGCCAGTGCACGTTGGAGGCGTCACCGATGCGCTTCGCGATCCGGCCTGCCTCACCGATGTGCAGCTTCACGGCCTCCTTGTCCTTGGCCCGCGCGGAGATGACCGAGGCCCCCAGGTGCAACTGCCCGGCGACGGCCAGGGCCTCGCGCGTCTCGTCGGCCTGCCCGACCACGCTGTGACCGGAGGCGACGAGCCGCTGACCGATCCGGTACTCGCCCTCCCGGAAGTACACCAGCGCACGCATGTACTGGCGCACGGCAGCCAGGCACGGGTCCGAGGCACGCTCGGCGGCCCACGCCATGCGGTCCAGGGCGACCGAGCTGAGGTCGTAGTAGCCGAGCTTGATGCTGATGTCGTGCGCGGTGCGGTACGCCGACGCGAGCGCCTGCCACAGCTCGGTCGTTGGTGCCGACCAGGCGGCGTGCGTCAGTTCGGCGATGAGGTCCGGCAGCTTCCGGGCGGCGTTGCGCAGGTGCGTCGCCCGTACTTCCTCGCACAGCTGGTCCGCTCCGGTGGTGAGCTGGTCTGCCGGTCGTGCGGTGAGGTCGGGGTTCGGTCCGAGGTCGTACAGGTCGAGGGCTTCGCGGATCGGCCGCACCAGTTCAGCGAGCCGGTCCCGCTGCAATTCGGTCACGTACGGCTGCCCGGTCAGGACCGTCACGTCGACATTGAGAGCCTTGGCGCAAGCGGCCACGAAGTCGGCCGTCGCCGGGCGGGCCCCGCACTCCACCCGATTGAGCAAGCTGTAGGAGTACGGCAGCAACTTGGCCAACTGACGCTGGGTGAGCCTGGCCAGTCTGCGCTGTTCCTTGATGCGGGCGCCCGTGTGGTTGTCGTCCAGTGTGGGCATACTGGTCTCCTGTTCTGAGCAGCCACTTGGAACAGTACCCGCCCCGACTCCCTTCAGAGCGGGGGCGGTTGCATGTGGTCGGATAGGACCATGACGACCGATCGTGTGCTGTATCTGTTCGGCTCTGCTGCCCCGCCCGTCTTCGACGTCGACAAGGTGATCCAGAATGCGCAGGGCCGCGGCTTCGACGTGTGCCTCGGCCTCACCCCGACCGCCGCACGCTGGCTCGCGCCGCAGCTGGCCGAACTGGAGCAGCTGACCGGGCACCCCGTACGCAGCGAGTACAAGAGGCCCGGTGAGCCGGACGTGTGGCCGAAGGCGGACGTGATCGCAGTCGCGCCGGCCACCTTCAACACGATCAATGCGTGGGCGCTCGGCCTCACCCGGGACTTCGTGGTGGGAGTGGTCGCCGAGGGAATCGGCAAGGGCATCCCGACGGTGACGATGCCGTGTGTGAACGCGGCGTACGTGCAGCATCGGCAGTTCGCGCGCAGCGTTGCCGAGCTGCGCGCGATGGGTGTACGGGTCTTGTACGGCGAGGGTGGGTTCGTGCCCAACCAGCCAGGCCAGGGCAAGCCGAAGGAGTACCCCTGGCATCTGGTCCTCGACGCAGCCGAGGGCCTGGTCAACCTCTGACAGCCGTCCGCACAGCACGCTGCCCCGGCCGCGACGGGGGTGGCGCGACCAGAGCAGCGGTGCAGCGCCCTGCTTGGGGGCTCCGGGCGTGCCTATAGGCCCCGGTGAGGCGCCGGACTCCTGAAAGGGGGCGCCGGTGAGGCGATGGGACGCTCACAATGCGCCACCCTGGCCGGAATTCGCAATAGGGTGGGACGCGGACCGCCCCGATTCATCACCCGACAGAGGGGAATCCTGGGAGAAGAGTGCCAAAACATGGAGACGATCAAGCCCCGCACGGCATGGTGTCAGACCCATGGAGCACACTGAAGCCAGATGCAGCCAACTGGGGGGTAGGCGATGACGATGACCATCCAAGGGCAACGGAGCGCCGAGCACGACGACGATGTCATTACCGAACTCACGCCGGAAGAGTGGCGCGCAGGTGCTCAGCGCGCACTCGCCGAACTCGGCCTCACCTACGTCGAACTTGCCGACCAGGCCCGGCGACGCGCTTTCACCAGCGCGCAGGCCCACGCTCTGTGGACCGCGATCGGCGGCACACTTGATCAGTGACGACCTCAGGCGCAAGACCAACGGCTTCGCCAAAGAGATCCAGGCTGTTCTGAACGGCACTATCGCCAGCAACGTGCAGGTCACCGTGGTCGCCTCCTACCTGGAGAGCAGCGGGGACCGAGTGCTCACGATGGGCAACCGTGTCTCGAAGACGACCCGTACCGCGCAGCGGTTCCGTCTGCGGCCCCGCAATCCGAAGGCGCAGTTGTGGATGGATGTCAGCTTCCAACTCCGCATGGACTCCGAGCGCGAGCATCTGATGGTTCAGAAATCATTCTTCGGTGTCTTCCCTGCGGAGGATGCGAAGGAAGGCCTGTGCCACTACGACTACGAGCGCGATAAACCCGACGGCTATCCTGACGCGCACGTGCAGGTCGGCGGCCAGTCCACGGTCTTATCCGCGCTGAACTGCCCCAAGGAAGGCGACGGTGGCCGTTCGCTGTCGAGCCTCCACTTCCCGGTCGGCGGGAAGCGCTTCAGGCCATGCCTGGAGGACGTGATCGAGTTCCTCGTCATCGAGCGCCTCGTACAGGCCAGGGAGGACTACGAGAAGGTCCTCGAAGCCAGTCGGGAGAAATTCCGGATGAACCAGTTGCGGGCCGCGATCCGCCGTAACCCGGAAGTCGCCCGGGAGTACCTGAACAAACACGAGGCTCTGCGGAGCTAACCGGCGCGAACACTGGCCGCGCGCCGGGCGGCCGGACATCGCAAAGCCCCCGCCGTCTGCCCGTGATGGGCAGACGGCGGGGATCGGTGCGTTCAGCGGGTGACGAGTAGTCCGATCACGGTGGCGAGCAGGGCGCCGACTCCGGTGAGCGCCCCGACCACCGGAAGTGGGAACCGGCGGCCCTCCAGCGACTCGACCTTGGCCTTCAGCTCCCTGATCTCTTTCTCCGTGTCTTCACGCAGCTGGCGTACGTCAGCGTCCGTGCGGTACGTCCGCTCGACGAGGACACCGAGTGTGCCCTTGATGTCAGCCAGACCCGTGTTGCTCTCCCCTCGTAGCTGGGCGAGTTCGACTGCGAGGTTCGTCGACGGGTCCGGGGATGTCGTCACGACGGGTCCTTCGTCACCCTCCAGACCACCCCGAGCGCGGCCAGCGCGGCGACCGCCGCAGTGAGCCCCTCGGCACCGGACACGGTGCCGTCCTGCATCGCCGTCGACAGGGAAGCGGTACCGGCCGCGAGCGCCGCCGTGGCCGCCTTCGCATAACGCGACACCTTCATGGCTCAGCTCTCCTTCCAGCTCAGGACCTTGACGTACGAGGCCGCCGTGAGCTTGATGTCGGTGGCGTGCTCGTCGTGCGCGCACACCTTGATCGCCAACTTGCGGCCAGCGGCGAGGCGCTGCGTGAACCCCAGGCACAGGAACTCGGCACCCGGAGTGGGGCCCAGCTCGACGATCGGGTGCTGGTGGACCTCCTTGTCGCCCTCCATCTCCACCACGCGGGCCTGTACCTGCCCCTCGCAGAGCAAGCTGAACCGCAAAGGGCTCTTCGCGAAGGTCTCTTTGCGAAGAACTCTTTGCGGACTACCGTGTGTCGCATGGCTGATGCAGTGGAGAGGCCGGATGGCCCGAACGTTGAAGAGGACTCGGTTGTCCTGGATGCCAAGGGGCTGCGTGCCCTGGCGCATCCGGTGCGCGTGCAGTTGGTCGGGCTGCTGCGGAAATACGGCCCGTCGACGGCCACCCGCCTCGCGGAGCGGCTGGGCGTGAATTCCGGTACGGCCAGCTACCACCTCCGGCAGCTCGGCGCGGCCGGTTTCGTCGAGGAGGACACCGAACGCGGCAACGCGCGAGAGCGCTGGTGGCGTTCGGTGCACCGGACTACCTGGTTCAACGATCCGGAGCTGGCCGAGCGGGAGCCCGAGGCCGCACTGGCCTACCAGCAGTCCGTCGCCGCCATCTACACCCTGCGCACGCAGCAGACCCTGAACGGGCTTCAGACGATGCCCCGCGCATGGCGGAACACCTTCGACATGAGCGACTGGGCCCTGCGGCTCACGCCCGAGGAAGCCGCCGCCCTGTACCGCGAGTTGACGGAAGTCGTCGCGCGCTACCGGCGAGACGCGCCGGAGACGGCGGCAAGTGCCCCCGAGGGAGCCGAACGGGTCGCTGTGATCACGCAGATCCTGCCCGAACTGGATGCGCCTGCCGCGTCGTCGCTCCCTTCCGGCCCTCAGGAAGAGGAAGGAAGCCCGACGTCATGACCGACGACGCCTCGGAGGCCGGCGGCATACCCGGCAAGAGGTCCTTACGGCCGCTGGGCGGGGTGCTGGCGGCCATGGCCGTGTCGCTGACCGGCACGCGGATCTCCGTTGTGGCACTGCCCTGGTTCGTCCTCGTCACAACCGGCAGCGCCACCCAGACCGGACTGGTCGCCTTCTGCGAGATGGCGCCCTACGTGGTGGTCAAGGCGTTCACCGGGCCGCTCGTGGACCGGATCGGCCCGCGGACCGTTTCCTGGACCACCGATCTGGCCAGCGCGACCGCCGCCGCCGCGGTTCCCCTGCTCCACACCCTGGACCTGCTGTCCTTTCCGCTCCTGCTGGTTCTGGTCGCGCTGATCGGCGCGGCCCGGGGACCCGGCGACCTGGCCAAGGAAGTGATGGTCCCGGAAGCGGCCGAGCGCGGCCGGGTGCCGCTGGAGCGGGCCACCGGTCTATCCGGTGTGATCGAGCGGCTCGCCTCCACCGTCGGCCTGGCGGTCGGCGGATCCCTGGTGGCGCTGCTCGGTCCCCTGACCGGACTCGCCGTCAACGCGGGCTGCTTCGCCCTCGGATCGGTGATCATCAAACTCGCGCTGCCTCGTGGCATGGGGCACGCGGCCAAGGAAGCCCCCTCGCAGGCTGGGGAGACGGGACCGGGCTACTGGCGGCGGTTCGGCGAGGGCTTCACCTTCCTGCGCGGCGAGCCGCTGCTGCTCACCGTCATCGTCATGGTCGGCATCACCAACCTGCTGGACGCGGCGATCACCTCGGTGCTCGTACCCGTCTGGGCCAGGGAGTCCGGCAACGGACCGACCGCGATCGGTCTGATGGGCAGCGTAATGGGAGCCGCGGGGGTCGGCGGGAGCCTGATCGCCGCGGTGGTCGCGCACCGGCTGCGGCGGCGGGTGGTGGTTCTCACCGGGTTCCTGCTGGCTGGGTCACCGAGGTTCCTGATCCTCGCCTTCGATGCCCCGTTGGGGGTGGTACTGGCCGTCTTCGCGGTCAGTGGGTTCGGTGCCGGCTTCGTCAACCCAGTACTGGGCGCCGTCCTCGTCGAACGGGTGCCGCGCCGGATGCTGGGCCGGGTCAACGCGCTCGGTGACTCGCTGGCCTGGGCCGGTATCCCTCTCGGCGGGCTGCTCGCCGGGGCGGCGGTGACCGCTGCCGGACTCGTGCCGGTGCTGCTCACCTGCGCCGCCGCGTACTTCCTCACCACGAATCTGGCTGGACTGCGGCCGGAATGGCGCGAGATGGACCGTACGCGTGGGCGGGGCATCGTGAAGCCGCATTCCAAGGAAGACGCCTCACAAGGCAGTGCGAATGTAGCGACATGACGTCTACGGCAGGGAGGTGGACCACCTGGTCTCCTTCTCCCTCCCACCGCTCCTTCTGACCCCGCCCACGCCGCCCACCAGCGTGCGGTGAGCCTCGGCTCGCCCGTGCTGCTGTCCCTGATCGCCGCGCGCGAGGCTCATCCACGAGAGCCCAAAAAGTCTCACACGGCGATGTCGAGAACCCGTGACCGGCTCCGTCCCCGAGGTGAACGCGACCACAATGGGTCGCACCAGCACCGAGGAGAAACACGATGGCCAAGTACCTGCTGCTCAAGCACTACCGCGGCGCCCCGGCAGCGGTCAACGACGTGCCCATGGACCAGTGGACGCCTCAGGAGATCTCGGCCCATGTGCAGTACATGAACGACTTCGCGGCCCGGCTGGAGAAGACCGGCGAGTTCGTCGACGGTCAGGCGCTCGCCCCCGAGGGGGCGTGGGTCCGCTACGACGGCGAGGGGCGCCCGCCGGTCACCGACGGACCGTTCGCCGAGACCAAGGACCTCATCGCCGGCTGGATGGTCATCGACGTCGACAGCTACGAGCGCGCCGTGGAGCTGGCCGAGGAACTGTCGGCCGCCCCCGGGGCGGGCGGCAAGCCGATCCACGAGTGGCTGGAGCTGCGCCCGTTCCTGACCGCGCCGCCCACCATCACGGAGTGACCTCTCAGGTGACTCAGATGAACGAGGCCCTGCTCCGCAGCCTCACGCCGAGCGTTCTCGCCGTCCTCGTCCGCCGCGGAGCCGACTTCGCGGCGGACGAGGACGCCGTGCAGGACGCGCTCGTCGAGGCGGTCCGCGTCTGGCCCGCCGACCCTCCGCGGGATGCCAAGGGCTGGCTGGTCACCGTGGCTGGCGCAAGTTCCTCGACGCGACCCGGGCGGACATCGCCCGCCGCCGGCGTGAGGACCGCCTCGACGAGGAACCGGCGCCCGGACCCGCGCCCGCATTCGACGACACGCTCCAGCTCTACTTCCTGTGCGCCCACCCGTCGCTGACCCCGTCGTCCGCGGTCGCGCTCACGCTGCGCGCTGACCACCCGCCAGATCGCCCGGGCCTGCGTGGTGCCCGAGGCGACCATGGCGCAGCGCATCAGCCGGGCCAAACGCACTGTGTCCGGCGTGCGATTCGACCGGCCCGGCGACGTCGCCACCGTGCTGCGCGTCCTCTACCTGGTCTTCAACGAGGGCTACTCCGGTGACGTCGACCTCGCCTCCGAGGCCATCCGGCTCACCCGGCAGCTCGCGGCCGTGATCGACCACCCCGAGGTGGCGGGGCTGCTCGCCCTCATGCTGCTCCACCACGCCCGGCGCGCCGCCCGGACCGCGCCCGACGGCAGCCTGGTGCCGCTCGCCGAGCAGGACCGCGGCCGGTGGGACACCGTCTCGATCGCCGAGGGAGTTAAGATCCTGCAGGCGGCCCTCGCCCGCGACCGGCTGGGCGAGTTCCAGGCCCAGGCCGCCATCGCCGCCCTCCACGCCGACGCGCCCACCGCCGAGGAGACCGACTGGGTGCAGATCGTCGAGTGGTACGACGAGCTCGCGCGCCTGACCGACAGCCCGGTCGTCCGGCTCAACCGCGCGGTGGCCGTCGGGGAGGCCGACGGACCGCGCGCCGGGCTGGCGGCGCTCGCGGCGCTGGACGACTCGCTGCCCCGCCACGCCGCGGTGGCGGCGTACCTTCACGAGCGCGACGGCGACCTGGCGACGGCGGCACGGCTGTACGCCGAGGCGGCCCACAAGGCCCCAACCTCGCCGAGCGCGACCACCTGACCCGCCAGGCCGCCCGGCTCAACGCCCGTCGGTGTCGCTGACGGGCCGCGCTCGGATTTTCCCGCGGCACTGGGCGCGCCCCCGTGGCCGGAGCGGTCGCCTCACAGTGAGTGGGCGGGTCGATACCAGCTGCACAACGCGTTGCCGGCGGGGAAACTCAGCGGCGACGACATGCGCGCTGGAGGCGTGGTGACTCAATGGTGTCGCCCCGGTCGGCGGCTGGCACACCGCGACCGTCATGGGGCATCCCCTCGTACGAGAGGACAAGTCCGTCCACCTCGCACTCACGGTCGAGCCGGCAGAACTTCGTGTCGCCATCGGCCCGCAAAGCGACGCCCGCCTTCACGAACTCTTCGACGGACCATGCGCGACGGTCGTCCGCATGGCACTGGAGCAGGAACAGGCCCAGCCGGTACAACGCGCGATCACCTACAACCGTCCTCCGGGCCACCTGAGCGCCTGCCGAACCGTCAAAAACCTTCATTTTCTGAAGATTGCCCCGTGGTGTGACCTTTAGGGCTTTATGGTGCTCGGTCTTCATAGCTATTTGGCGGTTACGCGGGGTCATGGTCCCGCCCTTGTTGGTCCCGCCCCTGTTGGGGCGGGGCCTGCGGGTTCGTCCCGAGACGTGTTGCCTGGGGTGCTTGTTCAGTCCAGGTCGTAGTCAAAGGTGTAGGGGACGGACGGTTCGCCGTGCTTGGCGGTGAAGCTGCCGGTCCCGCGCAGTCCGTCCAGTTCTCCGGTCCCTGATCCCGGCACGACCTCGAAGGTGCAGTGCACAGTGCCGTCGGCGTCGAAGGAGCCGCGTTCTTCGGCGACGGAGGTGCCCTCGCGACCGTCGAGGTGGCCGGCTAGGACCTCCATCCCGGTGAACGTGCCGGTCTTCTCCGTGACGTAGACGATGGTGTATTCGCAGGTGGTGTCGGTGGCCTCGATGCCGCCGGAGAAGGTGTTGGTGACGGTGGCGTGGGCGAGTCTCGGACTCACCTCGCTCGGCGTGAGAGTGCGCTCTTCCCAGTTGGCGAAGGTGAAGTGGCCGCTGGTCTGGACGGGCATGGCTGTCCTCTTGATCGGTCGCACGGTCTTCCCCGTGCGGTGCGTGATCAGCCTGACCGCCGTACCTGACATCTCCCGTCAGGTACACCGGGGCAATGGTTCCATGCGTGCCGACCGGCTTCTCTCCCTGCTTCTGCTGCTCCAGAACCGCGGGCGGATGACCGCGTCTGAACTCGCCGCGGAGCTGGAGGTGTCGGTCCGTACGGTCTACCGGGACATCGAGGCGCTCAGCGCGTCGGGCGTCCCGGTCTGCGCCGACCGTGGGCCTGCCGGTGGCTACCGGCTGGTGGACGGGTACCGCACGCGGCTGACCGGGCTCACCGACACCGAGGCCGCATCACTCTTCCTCGCAGGGGCTCCCGGGCCTGCGCGCGATCTGGGCCTCGGGGCGGTGCTGGCTGCCGCGCAGCTGAAGCTGCAGGCCGCTCTTCCGGCCGAACTGGCTGACCGGGCCCGGCGCATCCAGGACCGGTTCCACCTGGATGCGCCGGCCTGGTTCCGGGACGCCGACCCGGTTCCGTATCTGGGGCCGGTGGCCCAGGCAGTGTGGGGGCAGCGGGTGCTGCGGGCACGCTATCGGCGGTGGGGTGGTGAGGTGCACCGGGAGCTGCATCCGCTCGGTCTCGTCCTCAAGGGCGGGATCTGGTACCTGGTGGCGCGGGCCGACGAGACCATACGGACCTACCGGATATCGCGCTTCCTGGCCGTGGACACCACAGGAGAAGTCTTCGATCGCCCGGCCGGATTCGACCTGGCTGCCTACTGGGAGGAATCCTCCCGCCGCCTGGAGGCCGCGCTTCACCAGGGAGTTGCGCTCCTGCGGATCTCGCCTCGCGCCCAGAAGCTGTTGCCCATGCAGTTCGGCGCGGCGGGCACACGAGCCCTTGAGGGAGCCGGGCCGCCGGATGCTGAGGGCTGGGTGCAGGTGGAGATGCCGGTCGAGACACAAGCCGTCGCGGTCAGCGACCTGCTCAGACTGGGCATTGAGGCCGAGGTGATCGGCCCGCCCGAGCTGCGGGCGGCCATCGCCCAGACCGCGGCCACGCTGGCCAGCCGCTACGCGTCATCGCTGTGAACGCTTCGGGCTCAGGTCCAGGAAGCTTCCTGCCCATAGGCGTCCCAGCGCCGGTTGAGGTCGTCGGGGGAAGTCCGGCCGTCGTGGCCAATGTCAGTTTCTGAAGTCGACTGCGCGTGGCTTCGTTCACGTCCAGCAGCAGCGTTTGTTCACTGGTTGCGGCGGCAGTGGGCGATCGACGAGCTCGTGGATGTTCACGAGAAATAGCGTCAGTGGCCGAGGACGGTCTGGCCGACCAGACCAGACGTTCTGTTGTGCAGTGCCAGCACGGTGCGCGCAGCGCATAGGCTCCCTGAGTTATGAAGGTGCTGATCTCTGTCGACATGGAGGGCATCTCGGGGATCGTGCATCCCACCGAGACGAATCCGGATCGCTACGACTACGAGCGCGGTCGCGCGTTAGCGACGGCTGAGGCGAACAGCGTGATAGCCGGTGTGCTGGACGCCGAACCCACTGCCGAGGTGTGGGTCACCGACGCACATGGGCCGTTCCGTAACCTGCTGCCGGAGAGCCTTGACCGACGGGCACATCTGGTTCGCGGCAAGCCGCGCCCGCTGGGCATGCTCGGTGGACTCGACGAACGCACCGACGCGGTTCTGCTCGTCGGCTACCACGCCCGTGCCGGTCGCGGCCCGGCCGTGCTCGCACACACCATGAACGACGGCATCCTCGACGTGCGTGTGGCCGGGCGTTCCATGGGCGAGATTGGTCTCAACACCGCCATGGCCGGGCATCTGGGCGTACCGGTCGTGCTGCTCAGCGGCGACGACAGCGCCTGCGCCGAACTGCGTGATCTGGTCCCCTCCGCGGTCACCGTCGCGGTCAAGCAAGCCCTCGGTCAGGGCGCTGCTGTCACCCTCCACCCCGAGGAAGCGCGGGAGCGGATGCGCCGTGCGGCCACCGAAGCCATCACGCGGCACGCACAGGTCTCGCCACTGACCCTTGCCGGACCGCTTGAGGTCGAGATCGACCTGTCCGCGCCGTTCATCGTTGACCTGGCGACACTCGTGCCAGGTGTCTCACGCGCTGAAGGCGGCCGGACGGTCACCTTCACCGCCGCCGACTTCGCCGAGACATACCAGCTGGTCCTGCTGCTCGCACAGCTCGCGACCATCAAACCCGGCTAGGCACCGATTAGGAGGCCGCGCGGATGGGCGCGGTGGTGGGACCCGGGCAGCAAGACAGGCACAGCTCTTGGCGATCATGGAGTTGCGACGCTCTGTGATCACCGGGGAGACCTGTGCCTGTGCTGCCATCATGGCTGACCGAACCACTCTGGAGCCAATTCGCCGTTTTGCTGCCCGAGCGGCCGGAGTACCACCCGGACCATCCACTCGGCTGCCACCGCCCGCGCATCAGCGACCGGATCGTCTTCGTGACCGGACCACCCGAAATGCTGTCCAGGCTGAGGGATGGTCCGGTGGTACCGGTGCGGTGCGGGCACTGCACGACGCGAGATCTCGTGTCCTCCGCCAGGTAGCCCTGCTCTGCGACAACGCGGATCAGGGCTTTTTGTTCTGCGTCCCCCACCAGTTCACTCACACGGCGATCAACGACCCAGAACACCTACGTTTCGGATCAACAGCATCCAGCTCACCGGCGCTGCGCCAGAAAGGTCACACGCGCGGTGAAACCAGCCCAGCCGCCAGCGCGTGTTGCAGTACGTCAGTGATCACCTCAGAAGGGAACCCCTTGCACACCACAAAGCCACGCCTGTCCCGTCGTACCGCGCTTGCTCTGGGCGCGGTCACGGCTCTGTCGGCCGCCCTCTCCCTGGGCGGCGGGACGGCCTACGCCTTACCCGACGTGGACGGCATCACCTCGCGGCTGAGGGAGTTGGAGCAGGAGCACACCGCCCGGCTGGGTGTGTTCGCCCGCAACATGCGTACGGGCAGGACGGTGGCGTACCGAGCGGACGAACGCTTCCCGATGACCTCGGTGTTCAAGACGATCGCCGCCGCGGCCGTCCTGCGCGACCTTGATCACGACGGCGAGTTCCTGGCCAAGCGCATCCGGTACACCCAGGAATACGTCACCAGGTCGGGCTTCTCCCCGATCACCGAGCGGGCTGAGAATGTCGCGGGCGGAATGACCGTCGGTGAGTTGTGTGACGCCACCGTCCGCTTCAGCGACAACACCGCAGGCAATCTGCTGCTCAGGGAGCTGGGGGGACCGACCGCCATCACCCGCTTCTGCCGCTCGATCGGGGACGGCATCACCCGGCTTGACCGGTGGGAGCCCGAGCTCAACTCGGCGGAGCCCTGGCGTGTGACTGACACGACCTCCCCTCGCGCCATCGGCCTGACCTACGCACGCCTCACGCTCGGCCGAGTGCTGGAGCCCCGGGACCGGGTACGGCTCACCGGTTGGCTGCTCCACAACACCACCAGCACCGAGAAGTTCCGCAAGGGCCTCCCGGCTGACTGGCTGCTCGCCGACAAGACTGGCGGCGGGAAGTACGGCGGCGCCAACGACGTGGGCGTTACCTGGCCGCCGGCCAGCACACCGATCGTGATGGCCGTCCTGACGACCCAACCCGAGGAAGACGCGCCGACCGACAACCCGCTGGTGGCCAAGACGGCCACCATGCTGGCCGCGGAACTCGTTTAAAGAGGCCGCGCCGATAGGCGTGTACTCATGGGCGGCAGTGCGGGCGTTCGTCCCAGCGGTGGGTCGTCCATGCCCGACGGGACAAGCTACGCACGGTGATCATGGTGTCGGCGAGGCCGAAGAAGGCGTCGATGACGGTGGCCCGGCGCTCGTAGCAGCGGGCGAGGCGGTGGAAGGCGTTCTGCCAGGCGTGGGTCCGTTCGACATGCCACCTCTGACTTGCCTGGATGGGCGCCTTCTCGCCTTTGTGCGCGATGCTGCCGTGCAGGCCGCGTTCGTCGAGCAGAGCGCGGGTCTTGTCCGAGTCGTAGCCGGCGTCCAGGTGGACGGTGACGGTGTCGGGCAGCGGTCCGAGGCCGTCCAGGCGGTCCAGGGTCGGTGCGAGCGGCGGGGAGTCGTGGCGGTTGGCGCCGGCCAGGACGCGGCCCAGGGGAATGCCGTATCCGTCCGGCATGCCGGAGCGTTTCAGGCCCTGTTTGCCGCGATCGACCGGGGAACGCCCGGCCACCTCGCCGCCGCCGGGAGCCTTGGTGATGGAGCCGTCAACGGCGATCTGGGCCAGGGCAAGGCCGACGATCCGGTCGTAGGAGGCCAGCGCGATCTGCTTGAGCCGGGCGAAGACAGCGAGCCGGATCCACTCGTCGCGGCGATTGCGGATCGTGGTGGCCGAGCAGGTCGTGTCGGCGATCGCCTGGTAGGAGCAGCCGAAGCGCAGCAGTTGCAGCATCTTGTCGAACACGATCCGGTCGCTGATGCGCGGGCGGTGGCAGCCGAGTGGATGGTCCGGGTGGTACTCCGGCCGCTCGGGCAGCAAAACGGCGAATTGGCTCCAGAGTGGTTCGGTCAGCCATGATGGCAGCACAGGCACAGGTCTCCCCGGTGATCACAGAGCGTCGCAACTCCATGATCGCCAAGAGCTGTGCCTGTCTTGCTGCCGGGGTCCCACCACCGCGCCTATCTGCGCGACCTCTTATTCAACAACGCGACTCTAACTGTGCCCTCCGATCCTTGCTCTCAGATCCCCGCCCCCGTTCGCCGCAGCACGCGCAGCGAGTCGGTGGCCGAGACCTCCGTGAAGGCGCCGGAGTCCAGGGCGCGGAGGTAGAGGCGGTACGGGGCCTGGCCGGTGAACTCGTCGGCCGGGTCCGGGAAGACGTCGTGGATGACGAGGAGGCCGTCGTCGGCGATGTGGGGGGCCCATCCCTGGTAGTCGGCGGTGGCGTGTTCGTCGGTGTGGCCGCCGTCGATGAAGACGAGGCCCACGGGGGTCTGCCAGAAGGCGGCCACTTGCGGGGAGCGGCCGACGATCGCGACCACGTGGTCCTCAAGTTGTGCCCTGTGGAGGGTGCGGCGGAAGGTGGGGAGGGTGTCCATGACGCCCACCTCGGGGTCCACGGTGGTCGGGTCGTGGTAGTCCCAGCCCGGTTGCTGCTCCTCGCTGCCGCGGTGGTGGTCGACCGTGACCGCCGTGACGCCCGCCTCGCGCGCCGCGTCGGCGAGCAGGATCGTGGACCGGCCGCAGTACGTGCCCACCTCCAGCAACGGCAGCCCGAGCCGCCCCGCCTCCACGGCCGCCTCGTACAGAGCGAGCCCCTCCCGCACGGGCATGAACCCCTTGGCCGCCTCGAAGGCGGCGAGGATCTCCGGCTTGAGGGCCATGGGCATGGGGTTCCTCCGGTCGTACGTGAGTGTGGGCGCCCATGCTGCCCTACCCCCGGCCCCGGTCCCAGGCCCAGGTCTCGGTCCAGGTCCAGGTCAGTTCTAGGTCCCGCGACCGAGTGCATCGTGCGGCGAAATCCCGATGCCCGGTGCGTAGCGTGGTTGAGAGCATGACACCCATGCTCCGAGCCCCAGAAGACACGCCTCCGTCGTCTCGCCGTACGGCGCCGCCCCTGTGGGCGGTGGTCGCGCTCGCGTGCGCCGGGCAGTTCCTCGTCGTCCTCGACGTGTCCGTCGTCAACGTGGCGTTGCCGTCGATGCGTGCCGACCTGGGGCTGAGCGTGGTGGGGCTTCAGTGGGTCGTGAACGCGTACACGATCGCCTTCGCCGGTTTCATGCTGCTCGGCGGGCGGGCCGGTGACCTGTACGGGCGCAAGCGGATGTTCCTGGTCGGGCTCGTCCTGTTCACGCTGGCCTCGCTGGCCGGCGGGCTGGCGCAGGAGGGCTGGGAGCTGCTCGTCGCGCGGGCCGTGCAGGGGCTGGGGGCGGCGGTGCTCGCGCCCTCGACGCTCACGATCGTCACCTCGGCCGTACCGGAGGGGCCCGCACGCGCGCGGGCCATCGCGACCTGGACGGCGGTCGGCGCGGGCGGGGGAGCCGCGGGCGGGCTGGTCGGCGGGCTGCTGGTGGACGGGCTGTCGTGGCGGTGGGTGCTCCTCATCAACGTGCCGGTCGGAGCGGTGGTGCTGATCGGCGCGGCCCGCTGGCTCCTGGAGAGCCGGGCCGGGGACGGGCGGCGGCTCGACCTGCCGGGCGCGGTCCTGGTGACGGCGGGGCTCGCGACCCTCGCGTACGGCATCGTGCAGACGGAGGCCGAGGGGTGGGCGGCGACTGTGACGCTGGTGCCGTTGCTCGCGGGGCTGGTGCTGATCGGCGTCTTCCTGGCCGTCGAGGCGCGCACGCAGGCACCGCTCATGCCGCCGAAGCTGCTGCGCCTCAGGTCGGTGGCGTCGTCGAACGCGGCGATGTTCCTGTGCGGCGCGGTCATGTTCTGCACCTGGTACTTCATCACGCTGTACGCCCAGAACGTGCTCGGCTACACACCGCTGGAGGCCGGCCTCGCGAGCATGCCGAGTTCACTGGCCGTGGTGCTGGCCTCCAAGCTCGCGCCGCGGCTCATGCGGGTGCTCGGGGCGCGCCATGTCGCCGTGCTCGGGGTGCTGGTGGCCGCCGCCGGGTTCGGATGGCAGTCGACGATGACGGCGGACGGCTCGTACCTGACTGCGATCATGATCCCCGGGGTCCTGATGATGACGGGCGGGGGCCTGGCGGCGACCCCGCTCGCCGCGCTCGCCACGTCCGGGGCGGCGCCGGGGGATGCGGGGCTGGTCTCCGGGCTCGTCAACACCTCGCGGACGATGGGTGGTTCGCTCGGTCTGGCCGTCATGTCGACGATCGCCGCGGCCCGTACGGGTACGGCGGGCGGCGACCCGGCCGAGGCGCTGACGGACGGGTACGCGCTGGTGTTCCGCACGGGCGGGATCGTGCTGCTCGCGGGGGTGGTGGTGATGCTGGTGTGGCTGCCGCGGAGGGGCTCGGCGGACTGACGAAACGGCGGCCGGGGAACTCGCCGAAGCCCAGCGGCACCTGGCGACCTTCCCCGAGCGCACCCGCCCCTACCGGCCCCGGAGACCAACGCATGACGCCCCCGTACAGGCACCTGACGTGTCGTCAGGAGTCTTCACAAGTGCACGCCCCTCGGCTATACAGGGGGTCGCCGGACTGGAACGCGTTCTAGAACGGGCGGGTTCCGCGGCCCCGTGTCGACCTCGGTGCGGCCGACGGTGCGGACGGCCGCACCGAGGTCTTGGCCCTTAGCAGATCAGGAGCCCCATGCCCATCGACGCCGCCAAGGCACTCGCGGCCGAACCCCGGTCCGCCGAGATCTCCTGGGTGCCCAAGGACGTCCAGCTCTACCACCTCGGCCTCGGCGCCGGTGTCCCCGCGACCGACCCCGACGAGCTGCGCTACACCCTGGAGTCCCGGCTGCACGTCCTGCCGAGCTTCGCCACCGTCGCGGGCGCCGGTTCCCCGGACGCGGTCGGCGGCCTGAGCGCACCCGGCGTCGACGTCGACCTCGCCCAGGTGCTGCACGGCGGCCAGACCATCAAGGTCCACCGCCCGATTCCCGTACGGGGAACGGCGGTTGCCACCTCGCGCATCGCGGCTGTGTACGACAAGGGCAAGGCCGCCGTCCTGGTCATCCGCACCGAAGTCGCCGACGCCGAGGGCCCGTTGTGGACGAACGACGCTCAGATCTTCGTACGCGGAGAAGGCGGCTGGGGCGGCGAACGCGGACCCTCCGCCCGCCTCGAACCGCCGACGACCGCCCCCGACAAGGAGGTTGAGCGGGCCGTCCGCGAGGATCAAGCCCTGCTCTACCGGCTCTCCGGCGACTGGAACCCGCTGCACGCCGACCCCGAGTTCGCCGAGCGGGCCGGGTTCGACCGGCCGATCCTGCACGGGCTGTGCACGTACGGCATGACGCTCAAGGCGGTCGTCGACACCCTGCTCGGCGGCGACGTCGGCCGCGTCCGCTCGTACGCCACCCGGTTCGCCGGGGTCGCCTTCCCGGGCGAGACCCTGC
The DNA here is from genome assembly GCF_053591955.1 of Streptomyces sp. NPDC002845. NCBI lineage: Bacteria > Bacillati > Actinomycetota > Actinomycetes > Kitasatosporales > Streptomycetaceae > Streptomyces > Streptomyces sp. NPDC002845. The sequence continues at coordinate 90,314 of NZ_JBSFUU010000026.1, forward strand.
GCATCCGGATGTGGGAGCGGGGTCCCGATCAGGTCCAGGTGCTGGTGACGGCCGCCGAACGGGAGGACGCGCCGGTGCTGGCCGACACGCTCGTCACCCACGCCGAAGCCGCTGGCACGGAAGCCGCTGGCACGGAAGCCGCTGGCACGGAAGCCGCTGGCACGGAAGCCGCTGGCACGGAAGCCGCTGGCACGGAAGCCGCCGGCACGGAAGCCGACAACACCGAAGCCGCCGGCACCGAAGCCGACAACACCGAAGCCGCCGAGGCCGCAGCCACTGACGCCGAAGCCGCCGACGCCGGGTCCGCCGTCGGTTCCTCCCTCGCCCCCCACACCTGAGCAGCAGCACAGCAGTCCAGTACGTAGTACTCCTGAGGGGAGCCGCACCATGCGCGCAGCCGTACTGCACGAGATCGGCCAGGAAAAGCTCGAAGTCCTCGACGACGTCGAGGCGGTGGGCTTCGGCCCCGGCAAGGTGAGGGTCCGGGTGCGGGCCACGGGGCTGTGTCACTCGGACCTGTCCGCGATGGCCGGGGTCCTGCCGCAGCCCGCGCCGTTCGTGGTCGGCCACGAGGGCGCCGGGGAGATCCTCGACGTCGGGGAAGGCGTGAGCAACGTCAAGCCCGGTGACCGTGTCGTCGTCTGCTGGCTCCCGGCCTGCGGTGCCTGTCCCGCCTGCAAGCGCGGCCAGACCGAGCTGTGTCTCGCCGGGTTCATGAACGCCGGTACGCCCAACTTCAAGCGCCCCGGCAGCAGTTCTTCCGACGTCTTCGGCTTCGCGGGCACGGGGACCTTCGCCGAGGAGCTCGTGGTCGACGCGGGCTGCGCCGTGCCGATCCCCGACGACGTGCCCTTCGACATCGCCGCGCTCATCGGCTGCGGGGTCACCACCGGACTCGGCGCCGCCCTCAACACCGCTGACGTGGAAGCCGGTTCGTCGGTCGCCGTCATCGGCTGCGGTGGCGTCGGCATCTCGGCGATCCAGGGGGCACGGCTCAAGGGCGCCGCGGAGATCGTCGCCGTCGACCCGGTCGTCTCGCGCCGCGAGTCTGCGCTCAGGTTCGGTGCCACGCAGGCGGTTTCGCCGGAGGAGCTGCCGGACGCCAAGCAGTCCGTGACCGGCGGCGAGGGCTTCGACTACGTCTTCGAGGTCGTCGGCAAGTCCGCCACCGCACGCACGGCGTACGAGAACACCCGGCGCGGCGGCACCCTCGTCGTCGTCGGCGCGGGCGCCATGGACGACTTCCTCCAGCTCAACATGTTCGAGCTGTTCTTCGACGAGAAGCGAATCCTGCCCTCCATGTACGGCGGCGGGGACGTGATGCGCTCCTACGAGCGGACCATCGCCCTGTGGCGCGCCGGACGCATCGACCTCGCGGGCCTGATCACCCACCGGGTCCCGCTCACCGACATCAACGAGGCACTGGACCAGATGCGGACGGGCACGGCACTGCGTACGTGCATCGAGCTCTGACCGCTACGACCGTAAGGACTTCACGACCGTAGGGACTTTGGGGACCTTGATGTCACTGCCACTTGAGGGACTGTCGGCGATCGTCACCGGCGCCGGCCGTGGTCTCGGCCGGGCCGAGGCGCTGGAACTCGCCCGCCTCGGCGCGGCCGTCGTCGTCAACGACTACGGGCAGCCGGGACGGGACGGCTCGGGCGAGGCCTCCGCCGGGCCCGCCGAGGAGGTGGCCGCCGAGATCCGCGCCACCGGCGGCCGGGCCCTCGCCCACACCGGTGATGTCGCCGACCATCAACAGGCCCGGGAACTGGTCGAGCTGGCCGTCGGCGAGTTCGGGAAACTGGACATCCTGGTCAACAACGCGGGCATCCTGCGCGACCGCATGGTCTTCTCGATGACCGAGGGCGAGTGGGACGCGGTCGTCCGGGTCCACCTCAAGGGCCACTTCAACACGACCCGCTTCGCCGCCGCCCACTGGCGTACGCGGTCCAAGGCGTCCGGGGCGCCGGTGTACGGGCGGATCGTCAACACCTCGTCGGAGGCGTTCCTCGCCGGGTCCGCCGGGCAGCCCAACTACGCTGCCGCGAAAGGCGGGATCGTCGGGCTGACCACGTCCACGGCCCTGGCGCTCGCCAAGTACGGCGTCACGGCGAACGTCATCTGCCCGCGTGCCCGGACTCGGATGACGGCGGACGTCTTCGCCGGCCACTTTGACGAACCCGGGTCGGGATCCGCGTCGGGATCCGGGTCGGGAACCGAGTCGGGGCCCGACCCCCTCGCCCCCGAGCATGTCGCGCCGCTCGTCGGCTACTTGGCGTCCCCGGCGGCCGGGCACATCAACGGCCAACTCCTCGTCGTACACGGCGGAATGGTCGCGGTCGTCGAACGGCCGCGCGTGGCCGCCAAGTTCGACACCAAGCAGGACGCCTTCTCGTACGACGAACTGGACGCGCTGCTCAGCCCGTACTACGCCGAGCGGCCGCCTGGCGAGACCTTCGCGGCGGTGGAGGTGCTCGGGCTGAAACACGAGACCCCGCCCTCGGAGGGGCGGGGCCAAGCGTCGCCACTGACGTGACGTTTCGTCAAACAGCTGCGGTCGCAGTCGGGTTCAGCCGATCAGGCCGCCTGTTCGGTCTGCTGGGTTAGCTGGTGCTGCTGGTTCTGCCCGGACGACGGCTTGCGGTGGCGTCCCCGAGGGGGCGCCTCGGAATCCTGGACAGATACCGGTCCGCGGTGCTTGCCGTGTCCGGTGGCCTCCTGCGTGTCGGAGGCCGGCGGGTGGGTCGTGTGCGTGTCGCTCATCTGGAAGTGTTCACCCCGTCAAACAAGATCCTTCGTACAGCCGGACAAGCCTAACGTGCGGGTGTGACAGATGTGACGGCGGCCACGCGTGTTGCGCTTGTGCCGTCTGCGCTGTCTGCGTTGTCTGCATTGCCTTCCGTATCGCAGTCCGGGGGCACCTGCCCTTGCGACGAAGCCTGCTGCAACGGCGCCTGTTGCAGCGGTACCGGCCGCGCGGCCACGGGCTCCGGGGGATCCGGGACCGGCGGCTCCGGCGACGGCGCATCCCCGGGCGCCGACGCGGCAGCCGTACCGTCCCCCGAACCTCCTCCCGAACCCCGCAGATCCCCCGCACCCGCGTCCCCGGGCCCCGCGTCCCCCGCCCCCGTGGGCGCCTCCACCCGTGACACGCCACAGGGCTCCGCCCCCGTCACGTACGGCAGATGGAGCACCCCGTCCTTGGTCCACAGCCCGGTCCCCGCCAACCAGCCCTCGGGAGCGGGGAGATGGTGGACCTGGCGTTCGGCGGGACGCCAGACGCCGACCCAGCAGCCGGCCGCGCCGTCGATGCGGAGGGCCACGGCGCAGCTCTCCGGCGTCAGCACCTGGCCGGGCTGGATGGCGAACGGCGTCACCGCGTCGCAGTCGGTCGGCCGCAGGCACTCCGGGAAGCGGACCGGAAGCGTGCTCCCCAGTACGCCCCAGCCCAGCCGGTCGTGGCCCGGGGAGGGCGCGTCCGAGCGGATCAGCAGCAGGCCGCTGTCCAGGTCGGCGAGGAGCAGCCGGTCGTTGCTGTCCTCCGCGATCTGCAGCAGCGGTGACATCTCGCCGCCGCGCTCCAGGTCGACCACGACCGTCTTGGTCCGCCCGTCCCGCTCCCGGTCCAGGGCGAGCAGCCGCCCCGTCCCGTCCAGCCACACACCCCCCGAGCAGCGCCCCGGCACCTCCGCCAGGTGCTCGGGCCCGAACGCCCCGCCCGCCACCAGCCACACCGCCGTCGAACTCCGGCCCACGGCAAGGGCGTACGCCCGATTCCCGCGCGGTGAGGGCGGCAGCAGCCGCAGCTCCGCCGACTCCTCCGGGCACTCGACCGCGCCGAGGGGCACCTCGCCGGTCCCCGGCCCGGTCGGATAGAGCAGCGAGAACACGTGCCGTCCGGCCGCGATCCGGTGGATCAGCACGCGGCCGTCGCTCATCGGGAGGACCTCGGTGCCGGGTTCCTCCGGCTGGTTCCCGGGTAGCGGTACGGCGTACGGCTCGGGGCCGTCCAGTGTCCAGCGCTCCGGGAACCAGGACTCGCCGCCCGCCAGGGCGAGGCGTGCCGCGTACGTCCCGTCAGCGGTGATCACGCATGCGGGCCGCGCGGCCCACTCCTCGCCGTTCCTCGCCGAGGGTCCGAGAGCACAGGCCGTCATCGTTCGGTCACCTCCAGCCACGAAACTAGTTTTCGCACGCACAGACGTGGGACCGCCGGGCACCCGCTTCACACATAAGGGTGTTCGTGTCGCGATTCGCCTGAGGGAACGGGGCAGGTGTGCTCCATGGGGCTCGGAGCTCTCGCAGTCGATTGGTTCTGAATCTTCCGGCATCCTCCAGCGAAGATCACCGCCACCATCAATTGAGGAACCACGACAGCGAGCAACCAGGTCCGCGAGAGCGGCGCCGGTTCAGGCGCAAGGAGGGGCCAGGTAGCCTTTTGTTTGTGCCCCGTCTGTCTGAAGTCATCTCCGCGCTCGACGCCCTCTGGCCCCCCGAGAGGGCCGAGGGGTGGGACGCGGTCGGCACGGTCTGCGGCGATCCCGACCAGGACGTCTCCCGTGTGCTGTTCGCCGTCGACCCGGTCCAGGAGATCGTCGACGAGGCGGTGAAGCTGGGCGCGGACCTGCTGGTCACCCACCATCCGCTCTATCTGCGCGGTACGACGACGGTGGCGGCCTCCACGTTCAAGGGCCGGGTCGTGCACACCCTCATCAAGAACGACATCGCCCTGCACGTCGCGCACACCAACGCCGACACCGCCGATCCGGGCGTGAGCGACGCGCTGGCCGGTGCCCTGGACGTCCGGGTGGTACGCCCCCTCGTACCGGACCCGGCCGACCCCGACGGCCGCCGGGGCCTGGGCCGCGTCTGCGCGCTGGACCACCCGCTGACCGTACGGGAGTTCGCCGCGCGGGCAGCGGAGCGGCTGCCCGCCACCGCGCAGGGCATCCGCGTCGCGGGTGACTCCGAGGCGCTCGTACGGACGGTCGCGGTCAGCGGCGGCTCCGGCGACAGCCTCTTCGACCACGTACGCGCGGCCGGCGTCGACGCCTTCCTCACCGCGGACCTGCGCCACCACCCGGCGTCCGAGGCCCGTGAGCACAGTCCTCTCGCACTGATCGACGCGGCGCACTGGGCCACCGAATGGCCCTGGTGCGAGCTGGCCGCCGCCCAGCTCGACGAGATCTCCGACCGGCACGGCTGGGACCTGCGGGTCCATGTCTCGAAGACGGTCACCGATCCCTGGACCGCCCACGCGGCGTCCCCTCTTTCCGAACTTTCCGACCCTTCTGATGCATCTGGAGCCCCCAACTGAACGCCGCGCCCGCCGACCAGATCCGACTTCTCGACGTCCAGGCCCTCGACGTACGCCTGCAGCAGCTCGCGCACAAGCGGAGGTCGCTGCCCGAGCACACCGAGATCGAGTCGCTGACCAAGGACCTCACGCAGCTGCGCGACCTGCTGGTGGCCGCGCAGACCGAGGAGAGCGACTGCGCCCGCGAGCAGACCAAGGCCGAGCAGGACGTCGACCAGGTGCGCCAGCGCGCCTCCCGCGACCAGCAGCGTCTCGACTCCGGCGCCGTGAGCTCCCCCAGGGACCTGGAGAACCTCCAGAGCGAGATCGCCTCCCTCGCCAAGCGGCAGGGCGACCTGGAGGACGTCGTCCTGGAGATCATGGAGCGCCGTGAGTCCGCGCAGGAGCGGGTCGCCGAGCTGACCGAGCGGGTCGCCTCCGTCCAGTCGAAGATCGACGACGCGACCTCCCGGCGTGACGCCGCGTTCGAGTCGCTGGACGACGAGGCCGCCTCCGTGACCAAGGAGCGCGAGGTCATCGCCGGTTCCGTCCCGGCCGACCTGCTCAAGCTGTACGACAAGCTCCGCGAGCAGCAGGGCGGCATCGGCGCGGCCAAGCTCTACCAGCGCACCTGCCAGGGCTGCCGCCAGGAGCTCGCGATCACGGACATCAACGAGATCCGCGCGGCGGCGCCCGACACGGTCGTCCGCTGCGAGAACTGCCGCCGCATCCTGGTGCGCACCTCCGAGTCCGGCCTGTAGGGGACGTACGGCGTGCGGGAGTTCATCGTCGAGGCCGACGGCGGTTCCCGGGGCAACCCGGGGCCCGCGGGCTACGGCTCCGTCGTCATCGACGCGGCGACCGGCGAGACGCTGGTGGAGGCCGCCGAGTACATCGGCGTCGCCACCAACAACGTGGCGGAGTACCGGGGGCTGCTCGCGGGCCTGAAGGCGGCCCACGCCCTCGATCCGGCCGCCACCGTCCGCGTCCGCATGGACTCCAAGCTCGTCGTGGAACAGATGTCGGGCCGCTGGAAGATCAAACACCCCGACATGAAGCCCCTCGCCACCGAGGCGGCCCGCGTCTTCCCTCCCACTCACGTCACGTACGAGTGGATCCCCCGCGAACAGAACAAGCACGCCGACCGCCTCGCCAACGAGGCGATGGACGCGGGCAGGCGGGGGGAGCCATGGTCGCCGTCGGCGTCGACGGCGGAGCTGGACGCGCGGGCGGCGCGGGCTGCGGCGCCTGAGCCGTCGGGGCCTCCGGGGGACGCGGCGGCGGGCGCGGCGAAGGCTCGCGCAGCCCTGACGGAGACTCGCGCAGCCCTGACGGAGACTCGTACGACCGCTCCCGCACCCACCGCCTCCGCCCCCGGCGACCGGACCGCGAAGGCACAGGCCGACATCCGCGCAGCTCGCAATGTGGCCGCCGCCCCCGACCTCGGCACCCCCGCCACCTTCGTCCTGCTCCGCCACGGCGAGACCTCGCTGACCCCTCAAAAGCGGTTCTCCGGCAGCGGCGGCTCCGACCCATCCCTCTCGGACGTGGGCCGCTACCAGGCCGAGCGCGTCGCCGGGGCCCTCGCCGCCCGCGGGACCATCCAGGCGATCGTGTCGTCGCCGCTGGCCCGCTGCCGCGAGACCGCCGGGATCATCGCGGCCCGCCTCGGACTGGAGGCCGGGACCGAGGACGGGCTGAGGGAGACGGACTTCGGGGCCTGGGAGGGGCTGACCTTCGGGGAGGTCAGGGAGCGCTACCCGGCGGACATGGACGCCTGGCTCGCCTCACCCGAGGCCCGGCCCACCGGCGGCGGCGAGAGCTTCGAGGCGGTGGCCGCCCGTGTGGCCGCCGCCCGGGACAAGCTGGTCGCCGCGTACGCGGGCCGGACCGTCCTGCTCGTCACCCACGTGACACCGATCAAGACCCTCGTACGGCTGGCCCTGGGCGCACCCCCGGAGTCCCTGTTCCGCATGGAGCTGTCGGCCGCCTCCCTGACGGTGGTGGCGTACTACGCGGACGGCAACGCCACGCTCCGCCTGCTCAACGACACGTCCCACCTGCGCTGAGTCCGGGTCACCCTTGAGGGCTGCCCACTCCGCACCCCGCGCTCCAGCAGCGTCACCACCTCCGGCGTGGTCGACACCCGGACCGCGTCGAGCGCGGCGGGCGTCCCGCAACATGCGCAAAGGTCATTGCGCATGCCGCAATGGATGAGCAAGGGCTCAGTGAACCTCGTCCACCAGCACGTCCAACGCCCACGCTCTCCCCGCCCTGCCCGGCGGCTCCGCCTCCACCTCGTACCCGAGGTCCCGCAGCGTCGCCGGCAGCTCGGCCGGACCCGAGGGAGCCGCGCCCGCCGCCAGCAGACTCCGTACGATCCGTCCCTTCGTCGCCTTGTTGAAGTGGCTGACCACCTTCCGGGTCGGCGCGTGCAGCACCCGCACGGTCGCCGTCCGCCCCGCGACCTCGCCCTTCGGCCGCCAGGCGGCCGCGTACGCCGACGAACGCAGATCCAGCACCAGCCCGTCGCCGGCCGCCTCGGGCAGGACCGCGGCCATCGGCGTACGCCAGTACGCGCCCAGCGCGCCGAGCCCGGGCAGCTTCACCCCCATCGAACAGCGGTACGACGGAATCCGGTCCGTCACGCGCACGGCACCCCACAGCCCCGAGAAGACGAGCAGCGAACGCGCCGCCCGCCGCTTCGCCGCCGCGTCGAGGGAGGCCAGGTCCAGGGCGTCGTACAGCACACCCGTGTAGACCTCCCCGGCCGGGCGCGCCCCCGCCGTACGCAGCTCCGCGTTCTTGGCGATCTCCCCGCGCAGCCCCTCGCTCAGCCCGAGCACCTCGCGGGCCTTCTCCTCGTCGCCCGCGCACAGCTCGACAAGCTCGTCGAGGACGGCCTCGCGGGCCGCCGTGAGCCCCGGCAGGGACAGCGACTCCGGCTTCAACGGGGCGCCGCGGCCGGAGGGGGCCTTGCCTTCGGAGGGCGGCAGCAGGACGAGCATGGTTCTCCTTGTGCGTATGGCGTGGCCTGGCCCCCAGCGGTACGGGAGGGGCCCGCGCCAGATTACGTGCCGCTGCCCCGGATGCCGTCCCATCGCCCCCGCCCTAGCTAGTCCTGGTGCCGGAGGCGGTGCTCCAAGAGTTGTACGAAGGTCCGTCGATCTGGATGGAGCCGATCCCTTCGGAGGTCCTGGCCGCGCTGGGGGCATGTCGAGGACGATGAGTCGGAACCTGAACTGGTCTGGCTCGACCGCTACTTCGCGTATATGTGAACCGGAGGCGTACAAGAACACCGTGCGGGAAAGGCGCACGAGGAACGCGCGAAGCCCCGGGGACCTCATGGGTCCCCGGGGCTTCGCGATGCCAGCGGGGCGGTGCCCGCCTCAAGGGCTCAGATCACCGCGCCGCGTACCCGAATTCCACGCCGGAGGCCGGCAGTCCGCCCTGGCCCGGCTGGTACGTGGTCACGGGGTTGTCCGCGCCGCCCGGCACGATGTTCGAGAACGGAAGGACGTGCAGGGCACCGGTGGAGGTGGGCCCGTAGGGCATCCCGGCGTAGAGGTTCCGCGCGGTGAGGTGGATGCTCTGGCCCAGCTTGTCGCCCTCGCCCGGGGAACCGGGGATGCCGTCGCCGTCGCCGGCCTCGATCCACAGGTCGTTGGCGCCGGCCGCACCCATCAGGGAGAAGGTGTGGATGGCACCGGCGTCGGCGACGCCCGCGAGGTCCTCGCCGGGGGCGCCGACCGCGATCTTCAGGGTGGCGGCGGAACCGACCTCCCGGGGAACGGTGTTGACCGCGCTCAGGGACGTGCCCATGGCGTCACCGGCCTCGATCGTGCCGGAGCGGTCGTCGGTGCTGGAGCCCTGGTTGAGCGCCCGCAGGTAGTCCCAGGTGCCGTCGGAGTTGAGGTGCACGAGCATGACGTTGCCCGCACCGGCCCGCTGCGCGCCGCCGTCGATGGACAGGGCCTCGCCCGGGGCGCCGATCGCGAGGATCGAGTCGGTGGCCGTGGCCGCGCCGGACGGACGGTAGGCGACAAGGGCGAGCGCCGCGCCGAACTTGTCACCGGCCTCGGCGGAGCCGGAGATCTTCTCGTTGTCCTGGTCCATGCCCGTCACCACGGTGGGATGACCGTCGGCGTCCAGCTTGTGGCTGAGTACGGCCAGATTGCCGGCGTTGGCGTCGCCGCTGATCCCGTCACCGGGGGCGCCGATGGCGATGAAGTTGGAGTCGCCCGTGACGGACGTGCCGAAGGCGTCGTCGGCCTCGGCCGCGCCGGGGACGTTCGACGTGTCCTGGTGGATACCGACGTTGGTGTCGCCGTGCACGTAGAAGGCCACGCCCGCCTTGGCGAGCGAGCCGAGGGCCTCACCGGGCGCACCGATGAGGACCCACGGCTTGCCCGCGGCGGTGGTGCCGGCGGCCAGCGAGGCGCCCATGCGGTCGCCCGCCTCGGCCCCCGAGGCGCCGATGGACCCGTTGCCGGCGCCCTGCTCGAAGTGACGGGCGGCCGGGCCGCTGCCGAGGCCGTTCTTGCCGCCGAACAGGATGTCGACGAAGCCGGCGTCGACCGCGCTGCCGACGTTCTCCTCGGGCGAGCCGACGACGAGGTCGGTGTAGCCGTCCTCGTTGTAGTCGACGGTGGCGAGGTTCGCGCCGAAGTGGTCCCCGCCCTCGGCGCCGCCGGGCACCCAGCCGAGGTCCTGGTTGATCTCGGCGGTGCCTTTGCCGCCGCCGAGGACGACGCGGACGAGACCGGCCGTGGTGTGGCCGCCGACAGTGGCTTTCGGGTCGCCGATGGCGATGTCCTCGACACCGTCACCGTTGAAGTCGGTGATTCGGGTGGCACCGATCTTGGACTTGCCCCAGGAGGCCAGGTCGTCGACGCGGGCGATGACACCGGCGGTGGAGGTCTGGGTTTCGTCGATGCCGTAGCAGCCGCCCTGCGAGGACTGGCTGCTCACACCCACGAGCTTGCCGTCCTTCAGGACCGGTCCGCCGGCGTCGCCCATGCACGCGGCCGCGCCGTCCTTGCCGGTGACGTTCGCGCTGGTGGCGGCCGCGGAGTCGACGGTGTAGCTGCCGGTGTGCAGCTTGAGCGGCGCCCACTCGGTCTTGGAGCGGCCATAGCCGGCGAAGGTCAGCGTGTCACCCGCGGCCGGCGCGGCGGCGCCGATCGCGACGGGGGCGACGTTGGTGACCGGCCGGTTGAGGCGGGCCAGGACCACGTCGCGGTCGGTGCGCGGGACGAGTTCGACGACCGTGCGCTCGGCGCCCTGAGTGTTGGTCAGGTCGGAACGGCCGATGACGGCGGTGGTCTTCTTCGCCGGGACGCCGGCGGGGACCGCGAGCGAGGCGGCCGGGTCGTCGGCGAAGCAACTGGCCGCCGTGAGCAGCCATTCGGCGTCCACGAGGACTGCGGAGCAGCCGCGGTCGTGCGCACCGATGATGATCTGTGCGGTGTACGAGTAGGTGGTGTCCGAGTCGGTCACCGGGGTTCCGGTGACGGCGGCAGCGGGCGACGCGGACAGCGCGAGCGACCCGGCGGCCAGGGTGGCGCCGAGCGCGGCGAGGCGTGGGCCACTGGTGGAGTGCATAGGAGTGTCTACCTCAATCACAAGGCGGCGCGGGTTACTTGGTGGTGCGGATCTCGACCAGGACGTGGTCACGGCCGTCGACGGACTCGCCGATTCCCTCCCAGGTGCCCGGGGGATGTCGTACTCGACCTGGTCACCCTCGGCGGTCATTTCGAGGTGGGTGTGCGGTTTGTGTCATACCCCTCTGGATCGGAGCATGTCGGTTACTTGGTGATCCGGATCTCCACGAGCATGTGGTCGCGGCCCTCGGGGTCCGCGGACTCACCCACCGGCGTCCAGGCGTTCTTGTTGATGTCGTAGGACTTCTCCTCAGTGCCGACGGTCATGTCGACCGTGGTGGAGTAGTCGTTGCCCTTGATCGAGAAGACGGCGGGGATCTCCAGGGTCAGCCAGCCCTCGTTGCCGACGGTGTTGAAGCAGATCTTGTCGGCCCTGTCGCGGGCCAGGAGCTCCAACTGCCCCGTTCCGGTCACGCAGTCGGCGAGCGTGATGTGGCCGTCGCCTCGCTTCAGGACGATGTTCTGCTCCGCCAGGATCTTGTCGGCCTGGGGGTAGTTGAAGTCCTCCACGGCATAGCCGGGGGCGCCCTCCGCGACCAGCGCGGCGGTGTCGGCGGTCTCTGCGCTGCCCGCGCCTGCGTCCTGCCCGGCGCCGACCACCGCGATCGAGGCCAGCGCGCCGACGGCGGTGGCACCGAGTATCCGTACCGCGAGCCGTATTCTCCGCGGCTTTCCGACAGCGGTGCTGATTTCCTTCATTGCATCCCTAATTTCGTCGCCAACGGCCGGACTTGGAAACCACCGGCCGCGAAACCAGCCGCGAACAGGGGAAGCCGCACACGCGGAATGGAAGCCCCCTTACGCGCCATTGGCGCGCTCCGCGACGCACTGTTCGCACCCCGGTGATCGTCATCGGCCCTTGCATCCCAACATGGCGACGCGCCCTCGTCCAATACCGTGAACAGCTCATACCTGGACATTGGAAGCAACCGTTCCGTGACCTGTGTCACGGCAGGGAAAGGTTGCAAGAGGCGGCGTCAGGATTCGGTAAAGAAGATGTGTCGACCCGTCAACAACCACAACTGGCACAGAAGTTATGTGGCGTTGATACTGTCCACGACTTGTGGTGGGCATAGATCCGTCGATCCCCCGTCCGTCACGGCGCGAAATTCGACGCGTCCAACTCAGTACTCGTAGAAGGGCAAGTCCCGTATGCAGACTGCTTTCTGGAGCAGACGTCGCGTGTTCGGTGCGCTCGCCGCTGCGACCGCAGCGGCCGCCGTCCCGCCGGTCCTGATACCGGCCAGGGCGGCCGCCGTCGAGAGCACCACGCCCGAACCGGTGCCGCTTCCGGACACCGAACGCGCCAAGGTCGTGCGGGCGTGGCTGACCGGCGGCAGGGGCGTCAAGGCCGCCGCGGCCGTCGCGCTCCACGGGTCGGACGCCGACATTCAGACGTTCCTCACCGAGACGCTGCCGAAGCAGACTGTGCAGGACAACCGGGTCGCGATCGTCAGCTGCCTGGACCGCGCGGGCAAGGGCCTGCGCCGCGAGGCCTCCGCCGCACTCGACAACGGCGACGCGGCGATCGCCGCCTTCTTGAAGGACGGCTTCAAGCCGGCCATCGTCGAGGACCTCCAGGTCGCCACCACCACCGTCGCGGCCACCGGCGAGCGGGCCGTGATCCGGGACGCCGGCACCGCCCTCGACGCCGGCACCGAGCCGGCCCTCGCCACCTTCCTCACCGACCAGCAGTACGACGCCCGCCTGGAGGACACCCGCGTCCAGGTCAGCTCCATGCTGATGACCGGCGGCCCTGAGGTGCAGAAGTACGCGGACCGCGCGCTCAGCGGCACCGCGGCCGATGTCGAGTGGTTCATCGAGACCGGCCAGCACATCGCGCGCGCCCGTGACCAGGAGTCGGCGACCATCGAGGAACTGGTGGCCGTCGTCGAACGCGAGGGCAGGCGCGCCACGCGCCAGACCAACCTGGCCGTGGAGGCCGGTGCCCGCGCCGAGACCGCCGCCGCGAAGGCCAAGGAAGCCGCAGAGAAGGCCGCCGCCGAGGCCGCCGCCGCGCAGAGCGACGTACAGAAGTCGGCGTCCGCGGCCCGCAAGGCGGCGAGCGCGGCGAAGGGTGCGGCGGACGCCGCACGCAACGCGATCAACGCCTCCAATGCGGCGGTGACGGCTTCCCGCCGCGCCTCCTGGGCAGCCGCCGGCGCCGCACAGGCCGCCGCCCGGGCGGGCAGCGCCGCGTCCCGCGCCTACAACGCCGCGATAGCCGCCTCCAAGGACGCCTCCAAGACGGAGGCCGCCAAGGACGCCGCGATCGCCGCCCGCAACGCCGCCGACAAGGCCCGCTCCGCCGCCGCAGCCGCCGACAAGGCCGCCGTGGCGGGCGAGCAGTCCTCGGCGGCCGGCGCGGCCGCCGCATCCGCCGCCCGCAACTCGGCCGCCGCCGCCCGGGCCGCCGCCCAGGCCGCCGAAGCGTCCGGTGCCGCCCAGGCCGAGGCCGCCGAGGCCAAGCGCCAGGCTTCCATCGCCACCAGCGCCGCCAACCGCGCCACCAACGCGGCGTCCACCGCCCAGGCCCTGGCCTCCGCCGCCGCTGCCGCGGCGCGCACCGCCCGGGACGCCGCCAACTCCGCGGCCGCGCACGCCGACAAGGCGGCGGACGCCGCCGACGAGGCCGTGAAGTACGCGGGCCAGGCCATCGACTACGCCAACAAGTCGACCGCCCACGCCGCGGAGGCCGTGAAGGCGGCCAACGTCGCCACCCAGGCCGTCGCGGATGCCATCGAGGTGGAGCAGAACGCGCGCGCCGCCGAGGCCCAGACCATCGAACAGGAGAAGCAGCAGGCCATCGAGGAGGTCCAGCAGCTCACCGCCATCGAGGCGACGGAGCTGTCCGACGTCCGCGACAAGAGGCTCCAGGCCGAGCGCATCGCCCAGGAGACCAAGGACACGATCGCCGCGGCCGAACAGGCCCTGTACTCAGGGGACATGGCGCAGGCCGCCACCCTGGGCCGCAAGGGCGCGGTCGGCCTGATCGCCGCCCGTGGCGCCTGGACCCGGCAGGCCGCCCAGCACGCCCTCGCCGGCTCCGACGACGACGTCTTCGCCTGGATCGACCTCGACCGGGTCCTCGCCGAAACCCAGGACGACCGCGAGACCACCCTCCATGTGGCGACGATCGCCGGACCCAACGTCGCCAAGGCCGCCCAGCTCGCCTTGGAGAGCTCCGACTCCAAGGCCGTGGGCGACTTCCTCACCGGCGGCATGAAGCGCGCATCCGACGAGGACCTGCGGGTCGCGATCAACAAGATCCTCGCGGACGGTGCGGGGAGGGCCGTCACCGCCGCCGCCAACAAGGCGCTCGACGAGAACACCACGGTCTCGCTCAACAAGTTCTTCGAAACCGACTACCCGATCGCCGTCCACGAGGACGACCAGGTGCGCGCCAACCAGCTCATCGTCACCGCCGGCGCCTACACCAAGGCGCACGCGGAGGTGGCCCTCGAAGGCCCGGCGTGGGTGCTGCGCAACTTCATCACCGTGGTCCAGTACCGGACGGCGCAGCTCGACCACGACACCGCTACCCATGTCGCCGCGATCCGCGGGGCCATCGCCGCCGCCGCGAAGATCGCCGAGAAGGCGCAGGAGGACGCCGCCCTCGCCTCGAAGGCCGCCGCGGACGCCCGTAACGCAGCCGCCGAGGCCCAGGAGTGGGCGGACAAGGCGGTCGCCTCCGCCGCCAAGGCCGAGAACTACGCCCAGGAGGCCCGCGACAACGCCGCCGCCGCCGACAGGTCGGCTGCCGAAGCCCAGGCCTCCGCGGCCACCGCGAAGAACGCCGCCGCCACCGCGCGCAGCGCCGCCCGCACGGCCAACTACTCCGCCAACAAGGCGATGGACTCGGCGCGTTCCGCCATCAAGTCCTCCGCCAACGCCCAGGCCTCGGCCGCCGCGGCCCGCGCCTCCGCGCTCGCCGCCGACGCGGACGCGAAGACCGCGGCAGCCGCGTACTCCGAGGCCCTGCAGATCGAGGCCGACAAGCGTGCGGCCGAGGAGCGCGCCGCCGCCAGGGAGGCCGCAGAGAGGGCCGAGGCGGAGCGCGAGGCCGGGACGGATCCGGCCGACAACAGCCAGAACAGCCAGGTCAACCCCAATGGCACCAACGGCTCCACCGACTCCGACGAGTGGTGGAACGACGCTCAGTTCTACGCGGACGCCGCCAACGCGATCAGCGTCGGCGCGGGCTTCCTTGCAGCCGGCTGCGCCCTCGCCGCGTTCGTCTTCCCGCCGGTCGGCGCCGCGGCGCCGGTCTTCGCCGGCATCTCCATGGGCGCGGGCGCCCTCGGTTCCCTCTTCACCGGCATCGAACACGGCTTCACCAGCAGCGAGTTCATCGGCTCCGCCGTTAGCACCGGCCTGAGCCTGGTCACCTTCGGCCAGTCGAAGTGGCTGGGTGCGGCCGACAAGGCCCTCGGCGGCAGGATCGTGCAGCCCGCCGTCGACAAGATCGCGGACGTCGGTGAGGACCTGGTCTCCGGCATGGCCAAGAGCCTCTTCAGCCTCGCGGCCTGACGCGGAAGAGGGCACCAGCGCGCGAGCGCACCCGCTCCTGAGCACACCCGCTCAAGGGGGCACCGGATCTCCGGTGCCCCCTCCTCCCCACGACCTCGAATCGAGACCCCACACACATGCACGAAATACGCCCCAGAGGCGCAGTCCGAATACGAGCCCGGTCCACCGTCCTGACCGCGCTCACCGCGCTGACCCTGCTGCTCACCACCACCGGCACGAGCCAGGCACAGCAGGTCGCGGACAAGCCGCAGCACCCGGCGGCCAAGGCCGAGCCCGCCGCCGCGAAGGCCGCCGCCGCGAAGTCCGCCGAGCCCCGCACCGAGACCAGCCGTCTCCGCTCCGACGCCGGAGAGAACTGCACGCCCACCAAGGCGGGTTCGAAGGAACGCCGGGCCGGCGCCACCGAGGCCTGCGTGAGCACCAGCCCCGCCCCCGCCAAGGTCCAGACCCGCTCCGGCCTCACCGCCGCAGCCGACGGAGCGACCGCCGCGGCCGCCGCCAGCTGCGACATCACCAGCCCCGGCACCTACTCGTACGAACGCTTCTCGTACTGCGTGAGTGGCATCAACGTCCTCTACATCCTCCGCGACAGCAACGGCGTGGAAATCGGCCGCGGCACCCTCGAGGTCTCCACCAGCGCCTCACTGCCCGCCGCCGCTACGACCTGGAACGAACAGGTCACCGTCACGATGACCGGCGCCAGCGGTCAAGTCACCTCCCTCAACGCGAAGTTCCGGGCCTCCTGCACCACCGGCTGCACGGCCACCAAGACCGCCCCCTGGTACGGCGGCGACCTGACCCTCGGCCAGTCCCTCACCGGCAACGTCTCCTACTCCTCGTCCCCCGCCGCGGGCGCCGCATCGGAGTTCACCACCGGCTACAAGATGTACGTGACGTCCCCGGGCGCCACGCCCACCGACCCGAGCGCATCGTGGAACAACCCGCGCCAGCTCCGGTGTGACGACGCGGTCGGTGGTACCTCGGCCGCGGGGTGTGCCGTTCCGTCGGTCATGCCTGTCGTGCCGATGAGCGCGACGAGCTCGGACCCGGGCGGTGCCGTGGCCGCCTACCAGTGGGCTCAGACGAACCTCAACGACGGCTGGGGCAAGGGCAAGCCGCTGACCCGGTCGACGAGCGGCGTGGACGCCCGCACCGCCGCCACGTGCGGCGGCTTCGTGGCGCAGACAGACCTCGTCGACGCCGACAGCTGCGGCGACTTCCCCTTCGGTGAGGCGAAGGAGGGCGGTGCTCCCGGCGCCCAGTGCGTCCAGGTGATCCCCAACCTCGGTAACGGGGAATGGGACACGTACATCCTGAACGACGCCCATGAACACGATCCCGCCTCACCCTGTGTGCAGGCCCATGTCACGCCCACCGAGAAGCAGTTCGCCGACACACAGCTCGCCGACGGTTTCAAGGACCAGCGGGTGATCGACGCCGATCAGTTCGAGCTGCCGATCTCGACGCCGGACACCGGACCGCAGGCCAGCTGCTTGAACGATCCTCCGCCGGCGGGTGCGCTTCCCAACCGCGACGGCTGGTTCAAGAACACCACTGAGGCGGTTCCACTCGTCAACCAGACAGACCCGTCGGGTGGGCCAGGAAAGCGGCCGACCCAGGCGCAGGCATGCCTGGGGCGGAACATAGGCGGGGGGACTGGAACCAGCGATCCCGTCACCGGCTGGAAGGACGCGGAGGCGTTCAAGGCGGCGAACAACGTCACGAACGGGCTGGCCCGGTGTCACCTCATCGGGCGCGTCCTCGGCGGGCAGGGCACGAGTGAGCTCACTCGGTTCAACCTCGTCCCCTGCTGGCAGGTCGGGATGAACACGGGCACGCCCAGCATGCGGACGTTCGAGTCCGAGACGCAGGATCTCATCAAGGGCCCCATCGCCGATTTCGGAGCGAACGACGCGGTCTTCTACCAGGTGACACCCGTCTACAAGGACGCGAACAGCACCATCCCGGTGGGCGTCACAATGAGCGCGACCATCCAACGGGCGAACGGGACAACCGAGGAACTGTTCCCTGACGTCTACGTCACCAACACCCTGCAGAACACCGGGACGCTCAATCTCGGTAACTGATCCACAGATCCCACCCTTCGCGCCAACGGAGCCAGCGTGATTCTCACCACCCCACCGCGGCCGTTCGATGTGACCGCGCTCTTCCCCCAACTGGCCCCGCTGGCGCGGACGGCGACCCGGTTGCACCCGCGGCCGGGGGCACCCACCGTGCATGACAGCTCCGTCGGCGGGCCGCTGCTGTGGCCCGCCGACGAGCCGTGGCCCCACTGCGACGAGCCGCACGACAGGCGGGCGGCTCGGGTGACCCACTCCCCGGACGACGTCCGGCTCCTGCGCCGCGACCTCGCCGCAGCCGCCGAACGGCTGCGCCTCGACCCCGAGGCACCCGAGTCCACCCCCGAGGAACGGGAGAACTGGGAGCGGATCAAGGCGGGCCGCCCGTGGTTCGACGGACCGATCCCCCTTCTCCCCGTCGCCCAGCTGTACGCCCGCGACGTCCCCTTCCCGTGCCCGGCTGACGCGGACCTGCTGCAGGTCCTGTGGTGCCCCTTCGACCACGCGATGGCACACCCCAAGACCGCACTCTTCTGGCGCTCCTCCGCCACCGTCACCGACGTCCTCGACGCACCGCCCGAGCCGCCGATCATTCAGTCCGCGCACTACCTTCCGGAGCCGTGCCTGTTCTCACCGGAGCAGGTGACTGACTTCCCCCATCCCAGGGAGCTGAGTGAGGAGCTGCGGGAGCAGCTGGACGACATGAGCCGTTGGGAGACCATCGACCCCGCGCAGTACAAGACGTACGCGTACGATCCGGGCGAGCTCTACCTGAACAACCTCTCCACGGCCCCCGGCTGGAAGACCGGCGGCTGGACCCGCTGGGACCCGACCGACCCCGTCGACCGCTCCTGCCCCGAGTGCGGCACTGAGGAGGTCCCGCTCCTCACCATCGCCTCCTCGGAATGGGACGGCGGCAGCGGGACGTGGATCGCCGAGGAGGAACGGACGAACCCGGCCCCGCCTCCGCTGGGCGCCCAGGACGGCAACTTCACCTTGATCGACATCACCGGCGGCAACAACCTCCAGCTCCACGCCTGCCCGGTGTCCCCGTCCCACCCCCACATCGAACTGCTCCAGTGATGCGAGCAGCCGCGTAGCAGCCCCCGGTCCGCCGGCCGGACAAGCTCAAGGGCAAGATGGTCGGGGGCCTTCTAGTGGACTCCGTTAGGTGGGCCTGTCCGGCGGATCATGCCGCAGACGCGGGGCTTGGCACGCCCTCCCCCACTGCCTTAAGGGCGTGGGAGGTGCCCCCAGCGGCGTTGCCGTCGGTTGCCGACGCTCCGCGTCGACGCCCTCCTCCGCCGTGCAGCTGGACGCACCAAGCCCCGCTCACCGGCGCTGATAAGTCACGCCGGTTTCCTGCGGCCTGATCCGCCGGACAGGCCCTACGCTCGACCCATGCCCCGCCGCCACATCCGCGTCACCGGCGCCCCGGGGGCTCCCCTGCGGGCGGCCCTGCACGCGCTGCGCAACGAACTCGGCGTCCCCGAGGCGTTCCCGCCCGCCGCCCTCGCCGAGGCCGACCGGGCCGCGAAGGCCCCCGTCCTCCCGTCGTACGACGCCACGGACCTCCCCCTCTTCACCGTCGACCCGCCCACGTCCACAGACCTCGACCAGGCGATGCACCTCGCGCGGCGCACCATGGGCAGGGGTTTCCGCGTCCGTTACGCCATCGCCGACGTCGCCGCCTTCGTCGTACCCGGCACCCCGCTCGACGCCGAGACCCACCGCCGGGTGACCACGCTCTACTTCCCCGACGGCAAGGTCCCCCTCCACCCGCCGTCCCTGTCCGAGGCCGCCGCCAGCCTGCTCCCCGGCCAGACCTGCCCGGCCGTCCTGTGGACCCTCGACCTCGACGCGGACGGCCGTACGGAATCCGTCGACGTCCGCCGCGCCCTCGTCCGCAGCCGGGCCAAGCTGAACTACGCGGACGTACAGCGGCAGATCGACACCCGGACGGCCGAGGAACCCGTGGCCCTCCTCAAGGACATCGGCCGGCTCCGCGAGCACCTGGAGATCGAACGCGGCGGCATCTCCCTCAACGTCCCCGAGCAGGAGATCATCGAACGGAACGGGACATACGAGCCGGCCTACCGCGCCCCCCTCCCCGCCGACGGCTGGAACGCCCAGATCTCCCTGCTCACCGGCATGGCGGCGGCTGACGTGATGCTGGCGTCCGGCACGGGAGTGCTCCGCACCCTCCCCGCCGCACCGGACGGCGCGGTCGGCCGGCTCCGCCGTACGGCCAAGGCCCTGCGCATCGACTGGCCGCACCACGTCTCGTACGCGCAGCTCGTCCGTTCCCTGGACCCGCACCGCCCCCGCCACGCGGCCTTCCTCCTCGAATGCACCACCCTCCTCCGCGGCGCGGGCTACACCGTCTTCCGGGACGCCGCCCTCCCCGCCATCACCACCCACGCCGCCGTAGCCGCCCCCTACGCCCACTGCACGGCCCCCCTCCGCCGCCTGGCCGACCGCTACGCCACGGAGATCTGCCTCGCGGCGACCGCCGACCGCGCCGTCCCCGACTGGGTCCTGGCCGCCCTCGACATGCTCCCCAAGGAGATGAGGGAGGGCACGCGGCGCGCGGGCACCGTCGAGCGAGAGTGCGTGGACATCGTCGAGGCCGCCCTGCTCAGGGACCGGGTCGGGGATGTCTTCGACGCCTGCGTGGTCGACGTAAAGGAACGCCGACCCACCGTCGGAACCGTCCAGTTGGAGACCCCGGCCGTCTTCGCCCGAGTCGAGGGCGGCACGGCTCCGCTGCCGCTGGGGGAGCGGCTGCGGGTACGGCTCACGCAGGCGGATCCGGGAGTGGCGAAGGCGATGTTCGCGCCCGCGTGACGTGCGCTGCGAAAGCCCGTACGAGACCGTCGGCGTCATCCGCGTGAAAACGAACGACCCGTACGGGCTTACGGCGTCCGAAGAACGTCAAGTGCTCAACGGGCTCGGCCAGTTCGAGGGTGACGTTGGTCTGCGCACCGACCACCAGGTCGAGTTCGCCCTCGCGCTTCTCGTGGGTGGTGCGCAACTCACGCCGGACCGAGGCGACGGAGGTCGCCGGGACCCGCAGATCGACGGTGGCGAAGCGGCGCAGGCGCAGGTCGGGGCCGGTGAGGACATGGGGCCGGGTCACCGAGGCCGCGTGCAGTCCGACGATGATCAGGACCGTGTAGAGGTCGAGGACGAGGAATACCTGGTGGGCCAACGGCCAGGGCTCCAGCAGCACGGACATCGTCACGGTCTCGACCACACACACGAACCCGAGCCCGAACATCATGGCCCCCTGCCCCCGCGCGTACCCGAACGCCCGCCCCTCCCCGACACCGTGCGTACGCCGGCCCAGCCACCACAACACGCTGATCACCAGGCTGAGTTCATGCCGCACGAGAAGGTGCGCGGTCCTCAAGGGGGTCCTCAAGGGGGTCCTCAAGGGGGTCCTCAATGGGGTTCTCAAAGGGGTCCTCAACGGGGTCCTCAATTCGGTCTTCATCGGCTGCCCTCCATGCCCCTGCGCAGCGCCCGCCGGATCGCCTCCGCCTGAGCGGGGGCGAAGTCGGCGTAGAAGGCGCGCAGGAAGCTGCCGTCGTGGTCGAAGTCGGCGTCCGGAACGAGGTCCTGCGGGATGAGCTCGACGAGAACCTCGACGGCCCGCTCGACCCGCGGATCGTCGGGCTCCGCGTCCACGAGCGCGTCGAGCAGCGCGTACGCCTCCTGCGCCCGCTCCACCGCCCCCGGCGCGGCCAGGTAGCTCTCCAGCGTGGCCAGCATCCGCTTCCGGTCCTCCGGCCCGGCGGTGGTCTCGAACAGTGCGAACAGCTCGCGGTCTTTGGCGGCCATGGCGGACTGCGACACATGAGACGTATGAGACACGTGAGATGCATGATCCACATGTGATCCATCCGACACGTCGGCGAACTTGCCGAAGATCGCGGCAAGCTCAGGTGACACGACCTCCTCGGCTGTCAGCCCCTCGGTCATGAGCTCCCGCAACCGGGCCCGCCGCTCCTGAACGGCCGCCTCCTGCCGGGCCAGATCCTCGTCCAACTCCGCGAGCACCTCGACGAGTTCGCGCCCCTCGTCGTCCGCGAGCACGTCCCGCACCTCCGCGAGCCCCAGCCCCAGCTCCGTCAGCCGCCGGATGCGCGCGAGCACGACAGCGTGCCGCAGCGTGTAGTCCCGATACCCGTTGGGCCGCCGCTCCGGCTCAGGCAACAGCCCCAGATGGTGGTAATGCCGCACCGCCCGCGTAGTGACACCGACGGCCGCGGCCAGCTCTCCGATCCGCATGGGACCAGTAGAAACGTTGACGCTGCGGCATGGTCAAGCGACGCATCGCCACGCCGGGAGAGCTCTGACGGCATCCGTGATCGTGTGCCACGATCGAGGGAACGGTTCCCGATCCCACGGACAGGTGATCAGCCGATGCCCCAGTCTGGCGAGCGACCGAAGAAGGAGGGGCGTGACATGACTGCCATGGCCCACGAGCCGCTCACGCAGGAAGAGGTCCTGCTGGAGGGCTTTCTCGCCCTGGACACCCCGGAGGGTTTCCGGGCGGAACTGATTGAGGGGGAGATCGTCGTGACACCGCCGCCGGACGGGGATCACGAGGACTACATCGGCCTGATCGTGAGCCAGGTGATCAAGCAATCCCGGACGGACATGCAGTTTTCCGGGAACAAGGGCCTGAAACTGAAGAGCGGAGGCGCCTGCCCGAAGGACCATGCGATCCCGGATGGCACATTCGCTCCGACGAAGCTGCGGCTCTACCGGGGCGCCGACTCCTGGATGCCCTGCGATGGCGTCGCCATGGTGGCTGAGGTGACTTCCACCAAGCCGAAGGCCGACCGCGAGGCCAAGCGCCGCTGCTACGCCCGTGGTGGCATCCCGCTCTACCTCCTCGTCGACCGCGAAGCCTCGTCGGTCACGCTCTTCAGCGACCCGGAGAACGACGACTACCGCGAGCACTGCACCCGCCCCTTCGGCAAACCGCTCACTCTCCCCGAACCCTTCGCCTTCGACCTGGACACCTCGGACTTCCTCTGAGCCCGCCGCCCACCGCCCGGCGCGACCCGAGGCCCACGCCCGGTACCATGGTCGACACGGCAGACGAGCCGGGCGGACGGCCGCGTGGAGCCCCCTGACGGGGTGCTCCCCGAGGAACGTCCGGGCTCCACAGGGCAGGGTGATGGCTAACGGCCACCCGGGGTGACCCGCGGGACAGTGCCACAGAAAGCAAACCGCCGAGAGCTCCGGCTCTCGGTAAGGGTGAAACGGTGGTGTAAGAGACCACCAGTGCCCAGGGTGACCTGGGCAGCTAGGTAAACCCCACCCGGAGCAAGGTCAAGAGGAGACACCCCGGTGTCTCTGCGCGGACGACCGAGGGCTGCCCGCCCGAGTCCGCGGGTAGACCGCACGAGACCGGCGGCAACGCCGGTCCTAGATGGATGGCCGTCGCCGGGGGGTTCGCGAGAACCCCTCGGAACAGAACCCGGCGTACAGCCCGACTCGTCTGCCGCTCTGTATTTCCGCAGGTCAGAGGCCATGTTTATCGACTAAATAAACCCTCGGGGTCGAATCCGGGGTGAATTCAGGCCGCGGGTATCGTCGTTTCTGTCTGCCATCCATGAGGCACATTCGGGCATTCCGGGTGTCAAACGCGGTCCAGGGTCGCTCTGCAGCAGACATCTCGGATTCTGATGCGTCGGAAGTATATGTACGAGGTGTCCACTTGCCGACCTGCTCTGGCCGAACCTGAGCACCGACGTCCCGTCCTCCAGCGAGCCGTGCCTGGGCCGTGATAGGTGACGTTGCGTGCGGCTGTCGAGGAAGCTGCCTATGGCGCCTTCTCGGGTGTCGCGGGACGCGCCGGACTGAACCCCTGTCAGCGGCCAGTTAGTTTCTAGATCACATGGTCTGTCCGGGCTGGTACGCCGGATGCATGCGGTATCCGGACGGGGGTGGGCTGACCGCCCAGCAGCGCAGGCGCCGGGAAGAGGTACGGATGCGGGCCGTTGACCTCTTCGAGGAGGGCGTGAAAGTCCCGCGCATGCCCGGGAGTTACGGGTGAGCGAGAAATCGGTCTATCAGTGGTCCCGCGCCTGGAAGGCAGGCGTGTGGGGCGCTGCATTCCAAGGGCCCCTGCGGCTACGACTGCCGACTCGGCCCCCATCTGCAGGCCAAGCTCGCTGTATGGCTGGGGAAGGGGCCGGCCGCGCACGGGTGGAGTGAGGACCAAGGGTGAACCGCCGCGAGGGTACGCACGCTGATTGGACGCAAATTCCACCTCTCCTACAGCATCTCCGGGGTGACCCGGCTGCTGCACCGTATGAGCCCCCCGGATCCAGGACGTCAGGGGGTGAGCTGCTGGTGCCCTATGACGGAGAGCAGTTCGAGTTTGCTGTGGCTCTCCGTGCCGGGGCGAGTGGTCAGCACCACCAGAGTTTGGGCGCGGTTCTCGGTGAACAGGACCTGGGCGTCGACGTCGATGCGGCCGAGTTCGGGATGGAGGATGGTCTTGCAGTCGTCGTAGCGTTGGGCGACCTCCTGAAGGTCCCACATGCGGACGAACTCGGGGCTGTGTTCCTGGAGTTCGGCGAGGATCCGGGCGGCTCGGGGGGTGTCGCTGCCGGCTGTCAGCGCGGCCCGCAGGCGTGCTGCATGGGCACGGCCGTGGTGTTCGTGGACCTCCTCGGGATACACCAGACGTTCGGCCGGGTCCATGAACCAGCGGTAGTAGCCGCTGCGGGCCAGACCGGTGTGGCGGGTCTGGTCGCCGAGCAGTGCGACGGCCAACGGGTTGATCGCGAGGGTGTCGAGCAGGTCGGTCTGCACCAGGGCCGGGGAGTCGTCCAGGCGGTCCAGGACCCGCATCAGCGTCGGGCTGACATGTTCGGAGCGGTGGAAGCGGGCCGGGGCGTTGTGGCCGATGAGGACGAAGAGATGGTCGCGTTCGTCCAGGGTCAGCCGCAGTGCCCGGGCGAGAGCCGTGGTGATCTGGACGGAGGGCTGCGGAGCACGCTGCTGTTCCAGCCGGGCGTAGTAGTCGGTGGACATGCCGGCGAGCTGCGCGACCTCCTCGCGGCGCAGCCCCTGCGTACGCCTGCGCGGCCCCTCGACCAGCCCGACGTCGCGGGGGCGCAGCGTCTCACGCCGGTACCGCAGGAATTCCGCCAGTTCCTTCTTGTCCATGCCACCCATCCTCGCTCTATCCCGCCCGGCTATCCAGAGACCGCCGATCCATGGCTGAGCAGTCCTCTCCCGCCTCTGCGCAGGCGCCCCTACGGCCGCGCCGAGGACGCTCGCAGCGAGACGATCAATGGTCCCTTGAGCTGCACGACCCGCTGGGAAACCGCTGCCCGCCAGCGGTGCGCCGCAGGCCGTCGGTAGGGAAGACGGCCTGCGGCGACGGTCCCGCGTCGAGGACGCCCGACGTTTTGACCGGCCCCGGACCTCGTCGCCCGGCCTGGCCGACACGACGATGTCCGTCGTGTGACGGGCGCTCGCGTGCCCGTCGGCACTCAGAACGGAGCCGGTCGCCTCCAGTGCGATGACCGGGGCGAAGCCGAAGACGCTTCCTTACCGTTCCGCGTCTTCGGTGAGGACCTCCCTGAGGCGGGTCCCGTTCGCGTTCGTCCCTGATGTGGCCCGACACGACCTGCCCGCGTGCTGTTGTTCCGCGTAGGTCACTACAGGTCGGTCAGCTGCCGCTGATCATGGCGAGAACGTCGTCGTAGGAGCCGTTGGCCTGCGCGTCGCGGATGAAACTGGCGCGCTCGACGACCAGCTCCTTCGCGTCGGGCTTCTCGCGCAGCAGGTCGAGGGTCTCGGTGAGGAAGTCGTCCAACGGCATGGATTGGTCGCTGTCCTGCTGGCCCAGCAGGGTCGTGCGCACGCCCGGCGGGACCACCTCGATCACCTGGACGCCGGCGTCAGCACCGGCGAGCTGGATGCGCAGGCTCTCGGAGAAGGAGTGCAGCGCGGCCTTGGTCGCGCTGTAGGTCGGGGTGCTCTGATACGGGACGAACGCCAGCGCCGAGGTGACGTTCATGACGACCGCGTCGTCCTTGCCCACCAGCAGCGGCAGGAAGGCGTACGTCATCCGGATCGTGCCGAGCAGATTGGTCGCGACGTGATCCTCGGCGATCGGGAGTTCGGCCGGGTCGAGGAGGTTCTCCCGCAGCATGATGCCGGCGTTGTTGACCAGGACGTTCAGCCCCGGGTGGCTCGCTGCCACGGTCTCACGGGCCCGGGCGATCGAGTCGGGGTCCGCGACATCGAGGACGAGCGCGTCGATGCCCGGGTGCTCGGCCGTGATCTCGTCGAGGAGTTCCTTGCGCCGGCCGGCGACGATCACCTTGTTGCCGGCCTCGTGCAGACGCAGGGCCAGACCGAGGCCGATGCCCGAGGTTCCGCCGGTGATCAGGATCGTGTTGCCGGTGATCTTCATGGGGGTCTTGCTCCTTCGGTACGGCGGGCCGGTGAGCGCCCGCAGCCTCGACCGTAGAGGCGCCCGCGCAGGGGCGGGAGAGGACGGTTTATCCATGGATCGGCGGTCCCTGCCTGGTGGAGTGGTCCCACTCAGCGGATCCGGTGTCGCTTCGGCGTCGCGGCATCCGAGGACAGCCCTGGACGCGCCCGCACTGGCTTCCCCCTTCTGACACAGAGAACAGGACGGTCCAACAGCCCCGGGCCCAAGCCCCTCAGACAACCCGCACAGGCGCACATCCGCCAGGCCGTTCCTGGTCGGTCGTCGGTACGTCGCGTTGCCTGCTCGAGTGATATCGCGGAGGGCTTCGCACCATGTCTGACCAGCGGCGCCTTCGGGGGATGTGGGCTCGCGGCGATCATCGAAGGCGGAAGATCCGACCGCCCTCACTCCGGACGAAACTGCCCAGAACGGGCTACCTGACCTACACCTTCAGGCCGCCATTTCAGAAACAAGCAACGAGCTTGCCGTTCTGGGAATGAGTCTTGTCCCCACCTTCTTCGACTCCTCCCTGTCTTTCGGGATGATCCGTGGTGGGCACATCGACGCGGCGATCCTCGGCGCGATGCAGGTCTCGGCCGTGGGCGACCTGGCGAACTGGACCATCCCCGGGAAGATGATCAAGGGGATGGGCGGGGCGATGGACCTCGTCCACGGCGCCCGGAAAGTGGTCGTGCTCATGGAGCACGTGGCCAAGGACGGCACGCCGAAGATCGTCGAGGAGTGCAGCCTGCCGCTGACCGGCAAGCGGTGCGTCCAGCGGTTCATCACCGACCTGGGTGTCATCGACATCACCGAGCGCGGGCTGCTACTCACCGAGACCGCGCCTGGGATCACGGTGGCGGAGATCCGAAGCAGCACCCCCTGCCGGGCACGGGACGGCGTGGTGGATTCCGCTGTCGGGGAGGCATCGCTCATGAGCGGCGCCGCCGTTCCTTGGTGCCCGCAGCCGCGCGGGGCACCAAGGGGCAGCCGCGTGGTGTCAGCGAGACAGCGCCCAGCGCGGCGGCCGGCGTTCGCGGAAGGCGCGCATGCCTTCCGCGGCCTCCTCCGACGCGAAGAGGTCGGCGGAGAGCCTGACCATGGCATCACCCTGCTGCTCGAGCACATCGCCCATCCGCGCTGTGGTCAGCTTCTTGGACTCGACCAGACCCTGCCGGGAACACAGCCGCAGAGCGCTGACGATCTCCCGGACGCCGTTCTCCGCAGCCGCCGCGTCACGCGGAGCCTCGGTCAGCAGGCCCATGCTCTTCGCCGTCGCGCCGTCGAACGTCTCACCCGTCAGGAAGTAACGTCCGGCTGCCCGTACGTCGATGCGGGGCAGGACGGTGAGGGAGATGATGGCGGGTGCCAGACCGAGGCGGACCTCGGAGAAGGAGAAGGTCGTGTCGGCGGGCGCCACCGCGATGTCGGCGGCGGCGACGATGCCCAGTCCACCGGCCCGGGCATTGCCCGTCAGGTGCGCTATGACAGGGACCGGGGTCTCCACGATCCGCCGCAGCAACCCCAGCAACGTCTCGGCGCCCTGCTGCATGCCGCCCTGCGCGGCTTCCTTGAGGTCCGCGCCCGCGCAGAACGTCGGCCCGGTGTGGGAGAGGACGATCGCGCGGACGGTTTCGTCGGCCGCGGCCCGGGCCAGGCCGGCGTGCACCTGTTCCACCAGGGCGGCGGACAGAGCGTTGCGATTGCCCGGCGAGTCGAGGGTGAGGGTGGCGATGCCGTCTTCGATGCGGACTCTCGCCACGTCGTCGGTGCGCTCTGCCATTGCTGCTCCTTCATGACGGGGGAGGGAGTGCGCCGAACGGAACCGGTGACACCTGCCTGAGCCCGCAGTCCCTGGACGTCGCGGTTGACGTACATTAACCTATCGATGTGAGTTAACGTTAACTAACTTACGTGGTTCTCCCGCTGCCGGGCCTACGTCCCACGCCGCCCACAGCGCCCAAGGGTTGGTGCCGAGGTGCTTGAGGCATTTCGCGGCAGGAGCGCACGCATCCGCAAATGAGGAGACTGCGGCATGAGGCCACCCATACGAACAAGCGGACGTGCCGAAGCCGCACACCTGCTGCCGAGCGTGACCCCGCATCCCGGGCTGCCCTCGTCCGTCCGCATCCACGAGGTGGGGCCCCGCGACGGCCTGCAGAACGAGTCCGCGATCGTGCCGGTGGAAGTCAAGGCCGGGTTCATCCGGCGCTTGGCCGCCGTCGGCCTGACGACGATCGAGGTGACGAGCTTCGTGCCGCCGGCCTGGGTGCCGCAGCTCGCCGACGCGGCCGATCTCGTCGCCGCCCTGGCCGCCGAGCCCGCGCTGCACCCGCTCGATTTGCCGGTGCTCGTTCCCAACGAGCGCGGGCTGGACCGGGCGCTTGGCCTCGAAGTCCGGTATGTGGCCGTCTTCGCCAGCGCGACCGAGGAGTTCGCCCGCCGCAACCTGAACCGGACGGTCGCCGAGTCGCTGGAGATGTTCGCTCCCGTGATGCGGCGGGCCGCGGAGCATGGCCTGCGTGTGCGCGGCTACCTGTCCATGTGTTACGGCGATCCCTGGGAGGGGAGGGTGCCGGTCGGCCAGGTGGTCGAGGTGGCCTGCCGACTGGCTGAACTGGGCTGCGACGAGCTGAGCTTGGGGGACACCATCGGTGTGGCCACCCCGGGCCAGGTGCACGAGCCGATTGCCGCCCTCGATGCCGCCGGTGTCGGCCCGGACCGGCTGGCCGTGCACTTCCACGACACCTACGGGCAGGCGCTGTCCAACACCCTGGCCGCCCTCCAGGCCGGCATCACCGTGGTGGACGCCTCGGCCGGCGGGCTCGGCGGATGCCCGTACGCCAAGAGCGCCACCGGAAACCTCGCCACCGAGGATCTGGTGTGGATGCTCAACGGACTCGGCATCCACACCGGCGTCGACCTCGGAGCGCTCGTCGACACCAGCACCTGGATGGCAGAGCAGTTGGGCCGCCCCAGCGCCTCCCGTACGGTACGGGCGCTGGCAGAGCAGCGGACCAGCCGCCACGGCCTCGATGTACGCCCTCAGCCGGGCGGCGACACGTGAGGACCGGCAGCCGCGACACGTAGATCGATGAGGACGGCGTTCGCCGTCCGGCGGGTACCGCGGCCTGCCGGCACCCCAGCGGTCGGCTCAGAGAAATCGGAAAGGATCCGTCTTGATATCCACCAGCTATGAGGATATTCGGATCGGTGACATTGTGAAGACGGGTTTCCTGACTGTCACCGAGGAGTACTGAGGTTGAACTCGCTATGGCGGGTGGGGATCTGACGTTTCATGATTGTTGCGGTATGCCGGAGGTATGCGGTATGCGCAGGGCGGTGGGC